>JALONW010000122.1 GCA_025454725.1 Anaerolineae bacterium | reverse complement strand
AGGGGTGATTAGTACCCATCACAAAGATATCGGTGATATTTTCGCAAAATATGGTCGGTTGGGGCGTTCACAAGAGCAGCTTGACCGTGATTCGTTTTTATTTGATCAATTGACGCCTTCATCTATCAGATTACTCTGGCGGTGGCTAAACGAATATGGTCTAAAGTGGGCGGAACATCTCGGCCTTCCAATTACTCCCATAGACGTTTTGGATACTCCTATCACGCTTGAGTCGCTTACCAATGCTTTAGATGATCTAGGTAATTGGCGGGTTGATTTAGATGACAACTTGGTGGCGGCTGAAGAAATTAAAAACATTTTCCTGCTGCGGGGCCTGATCCTCACCGCTGACCATTCGGCGTCGGGTGGGGCGGGGCGCTTCCCAGATATGCCGCTCACCCGCGCCCACGCCGAAAAACCGTTCACTGACTGGAAACCACGCGCCCACCAAGCCGAGTCAGAAGCTGCGCCGCCGGGGTCGGCCATCCTCGTCGCGCCGACCGGTAGCGGCAAGACCGAGGCCGCGCTGCTATGGGCCGCCCGTCAGATGGAACACCAACCAGCCTGCCGCCTGTTCTACACGCTCCCCTACCAAGCCAGCATGAACGCCATGTATACCCGGCTGGCCGTCAAAGTGCTGGGCTACCCCGCCGAGGCGGTCAAATCGGGCGACGCCGACGGTATCACCATCCGCCACAGCCGGGCTTTGCTCAAGCTGTACCAAGACATGATGGAATTGGACGACGCCGACCCCCGCGACGCCAGCAAACAGGCCAAGTGGCTGAAAAATAAGGCCGACCTCAACACGTACCCCATCCAGATTTTCAGCCCATACCAGATGCTCAAGGCCGCCTACAGCCTCAAGGGTTATGAAGCGCTGCTGCTGGATTACACGGGCGCACTGTTCATTTTCGATGAAATCCACGCCTATGAACCCAAGCGCTTGGCGCTCATCATCGAGCTGATGCGCTGGCTGCGCGAGGGGTTCGGGGCGCGCTTCTTTGTCATGACCGCCACGCTCCCGCCCATGCTGCGCGACCGGCTGACCGATGCTCTCGCGCCGCAGACCATCACCGCCACAGCTGATGAGTTCATCCGCAGCCAGCGCCACACCGTCGAAATTGTTGAGGGGCGCTTGATCGACGCGGCGTTAGAGCGAGTGATGACCGATTACCGGGCGGGACAATCGGTCTTGGTCTGCTTGAACCGAGTGGCCGACGCGCAGAAGGTCTATCGGGCGCTCATGGCACATCTGCCAGTTAAGGATTTGCTGCTGCTGCACGGACGCTTCAATGGTCGCGACCGCAACCGCAAGGAACAGGCGCTTCTACAGCGTATCGGTGTTGATACCGACCGCGCCGAGCGTCAGCCCATAATTTGCATTGCCACACAGGTGGTTGAGGTCAGCCTAAACGTCGATTTCGACACGTTGTACACCGATCCCGCGCCGCTGGAAGCGCTGTTGCAGCGCTTCGGGCGCGTCAACCGGGGAAGGCAGCCGGGCAGCCCGCTGCTGCCCGTCCACGTCTTCACCCAGCCCAGCGCCGACGGGGATAAACGTTACCTCCCATATGACCAGACGCTGGTGGAGGACAGCCTGCGCGTGCTGACCGAGTACTGCGCCGGTCGGCCCATCGACGAGGCACAAGTTACCGAGATGTTGGGGCAGATTTACAGCGGCGCGACGCTAGCGGGGTGGGAACGCGACTACGCCGACAGCGCAGCCACCTTCCAGCGCGACATCCTCGACGCGATGAAACCATTCCAGTCGGCGGACAAAGAACTGCAAGATCGTTTCTACAAAATGTTCGATGGAATTGACGTGCTGCCCACATCACTGGAAGCAGACTACTACGACGCCATCGAAGCCAAGCGCTTCTTAGAGGCGCGCCAATATCTGGTCAACATCAGCTACCAGACCTACGCCGAGTTCAAAAAATACGGGCGGGTCGTCGAGGCTCGCAAGCTGGAAGGCGGCTACGCCGACCACATCGATGTTGAATACAGCGACGAGTACGGTCTCAACATTGATGAAGCGCGCCAAGCCGAGAAACAGCGGCGCAACCAAATAGTCACGGGAGAAGAAGGTGAATGAGCGTACAACCCAACACTGACCCGCGTACCTTAATGCGCGGGATGAGCGTCCAGCACCTGCGCTTCCGGGTGCGCGCCACCGAGTCAATTTACTTTGAGAACGAACCGGGGGCGGCGCTGCGCGGCGCATTATACGAGGCGCTGGCGCGCAACTTCTGCTCTGAGGCGTTCGGTGTCGAAGCGCGTGTGCCGCACCACCAAGAGACCTGCCCGGTGTGTTGGCTGCTGGCAGCGGAAGACCCACAGGCCGGGCGCGGGCAGAATATCCCCCGCCCGCTGACGCTCCAGCCGCCGCTGGGACAAACCCACTACAACGCCGGTCAGGTGATGAGTTTCGGCGTATCGCTGATTGGCAAGGCGCAGGACATGCTCCCGTATATCGCCCGTGCCGTCCAGAAGATGGGCGGCATCGGCGTCGGGCGCGGGCGCGGGCGCTTCTCTCTCGTGGCGATTGATGAGGTTCACCCGCTGCTGGATACCGAGCGCGCCCTGATGGACGGGCGAACGGTCAAGCGCCCGACGCTCCAGATTACGCCGGGGGTGGTGCAGGACGTGGCCGACCAGCTCCCCAAGCATGCCGTGACGCTGGAACTGCTCACGCCTATGCGTCTGACCGCCAACGACGCCCTTGTCCGCCAGATCGAGCCGGGGGTGTTCGTCCAGCGGCTGATTGAGCGCTGCCAAAACCTCGCTGAACACTATGCCGAACCGCCCGCTGACCCCGACTCGGTGCGCCCCACCCGACCCGACTGGGTGGCGGCGCAGACCGCGCTGGTCGCGGCGGCGGATGGTCTGCGTGTTGGCTACGATGAGACCCATTGGACAGAGGCGTTCAGCGGCAGCCGCCGGACGGGGCGCATGTCGCCCATCAGCGGGATCGTTGGGCGCATCCGCTGGGAAGGCGAGGTCGCACCGCTGCTGCCGTGGCTGCTGTGGGGCGCAACCCTGCACGTGGGCAAGAACGCGGTGAAGGGTTCGGGCTATTACCGCATCATCCGGGCGATGTAGGCCACCGCTGTTGCAGTACCTGCAACACCCATCCTATATGCTGAGATTATCGTTGAAGCATGTAGGAGGTAACAGCGCTGATGGGCGTGGTGGAACATCTTTTCATCGAGCAGTTTGGGGCGTTCGTTGGCAAGTACAGCGAGCGTATCGTCGTGACGGTCAAGGGGACGCGGGTTGAACAAGCGCCGCTGTTGTACCTACAGTCAGTGACCATTGCCTCGGATGGGGTGAGCATTTCGAGCGATGCGGTGGCGGCCTGCTGTGAGCGCGGTATCCCAGTCTTTTTCGTCAACGGGATTGGGGGCGGGGTCGCCAGCCTGTACGCCGCCGGTCTGAACGGGACGATCAACACCCGGCGCGAACAACTGCGCGCCTATGACGACCAGCGCGGTGTGCATCTGGGCTGTATGTTTGCGGCGGGCAAAATCGAGAACCAATCCACGACGCTCAAGTATTTCGCTAAGAACCGGCGCGATACCCCACTAGGTGAGCGCCTCATGGACGCCAGCGCCGCCGTGCGTGACCCGCTGGCCTTGATTGACCATGCCGCCAGTGCCGGGCGAATCGAGGACATCCGTGAAACGCTGATGGCGGCGGAAGGTGGCGCAGCGCGGGTCTATTGGGAGGCGGTGCGCGAGGTCGCCCCGGAGCAGTACGGCTGGACGATCCGCGAGACGCGGGGCGCGACCGACCCGATTAACAGCTTGTTGAACTACGGCTATGGCATCCTGCGCTCACAGGTCGAGCGGGCCGTGATGTACGCCGGTTTGGATCCGTTCGGCGGCTACGTTCACGCCGACCGCCCCGGTAAGCCCAGCCTCGCATTGGATCTGATTGAGGAGTTTCGCCAGACGGCAGTAGACCGGGTGGTGATCGGGTTGGTCAACCGCCAATTCACAGTTGAGCAGGATGGCGAGGGTCGGCTGCTGCCCGACACCAAAAAGGCGTTCGCCGAACACGTCCAGACCCACCTACAGGGCAGCGTGCGCCACCACGGCCAACAGGTCAAGCTAAGCGCACATCATCCAGACCCAAGCCCGCGAGGTGGCCGCCTATGTACGCGGTGACCGCGAACGCTACGAGCCATTTAAGGCGACATGGTGAGGCGACCATGCACATTCTGCTCATCTATGACATCACGCACGATGGAACGCGCACCAAAGTCGCCCGCGCCTGTGAAGACTATGGACTCGACCGCCTTCAGCTTTCGGCCTTTGCTGGCAAGTTGACCAAGCAGTATCAGCGTGAGTTGATGTCGCGCATTAAACGGCTGATGCGGAAGAAGGCGGGGGTGGTCACGCTCTATCCTATCGGCCAAGACGCATGGGACGCCCAGATTGAGGTGCGGAACGATGACCAATAATCTTGAGCGCCCGCTGATCGTCGAAGACCTGAAACAGTACACCTACTGCCGCCGCATCGTCTACTATCAACGCTGTACACCGGGAATTCGTCCGCGCACGTTCAGTATGGACGCGGGCAAGGAAGATCACCTAGAGGCGCGCCAGAACGCCCGACGCCGCAGCTTCGTCCAGATGGGATTCGAGCAGGGACGGCGCGAGTTCGACGTGGACATCATCGCCGCTGACCTAAACCTTCACGGCAAATTGGATGAGGTGGTGACGACCGACACCGGGGAGGTCATCCCAGTGGAGTACAAGGGGACGAACAAGGTCGCCGCCAACCACAAGATACAAGTGGCCGCTTATGCCGTCCTGCTCGAGTCGGCACGGGGAGTAACGGTCAAGCGCGCCTATGTTTACCTCATTCCGCTGCGGAAAGCGCAGTTGATGCCGGTCAAACCGGAGGACAAGGCGCATGTGCGCGGACTATTGGCAGAGATGGCGCAAATGGTGGCGGGGGAAACCATGCCGCCGCCAACGTCAGTGCGGTCGCGCTGTGCAGGATGTGAATTTAGACGCTTCTGCAACGATGTCTGACGAAACTCGTCATTTTAGGCGGTAAATGGGCGGTGGCGGCTCTGAACGAGTGTTCGCAGCTTGAGGGGAGCCGCCGCCGTGTCGAAACCCGGTGCATAAACAGTGGCAGTAGGCGACTTGCGAAGCACACGCTGTAGCGTTATAGTTTTTAGATGGTTGACGTTAAAGGTGGCGTGCAAGATGGGTGTTTTTAGCGCGGTAACGACCTACAAAGGTCAAAACCACCCAATATCCCTGCTTGCGGGCTGCCGAGGCTTCAACCTAATCGACCCGCTTGAGGGTACTGAAAGCTATTTATGAGGCGTTACACGTCATCTGAACGGCCAGGCTTCAACCTAATCGACCCGCTTGAGGGTACTGAAAGGAAAGAATCCCGCTTTACTGTAAAGCGCCATAGGCTTCAACCTAATCGACCCGCTTGAGGGTACTGAAACCTGATGCAGCCCCACAGCACCGTCGCGCTGGCGTCAGCTTCAACCTAATCGACCCGCTTGAGGGTACTGAAACACCAGCGTACTGTCGTCCACGCGCACGGCGTCCACGGGCTTCAACCTAATCGACCCGCTTGAGGGTACTGAAACAGGCGACTTCCATTGAATCGGGCGCACGACCGGGCGCTTCAACCTAATCGACCCGCTTGAGGGTACTGAAACACGTGTTGCCTGCTGCCAGCGATAGAATGGTGCGGGCTTCAACCTAATCGACCCGCTTGAGGGTACTGAAACGATGTGTGGGCTGGCGACAATTTGTATCTGGTCACGCTTCAACCTAATCGACCCGCTTGAGGGTACTGAAACACGTTGGGCAAGCTGATTCAAATCAGCCCAAACACGGCTTCAACCTAATCGACCCGCTTGAGGGTACTGAAACGATAATCATCGGGATGTAAGCAAAGTTGCGGTAGTTGCTTCAACCTAATCGACCCGCTTGAGGGTACTGAAACGTTGGTCACGGCAAAGTTAAGGAACGCAGCCCTGAAGCTTCAACCTAATCGACCCGCTTGAGGGTACTGAAACAGGTCGTGCTGGCGAAGATGTAAGAAAGTGCCGCCCCTGCTTCAACCTAATCGACCCGCTTGAGGGTACTGAAACGTCATACGTCCCAACGCGGCTTGACTGATACCCAGCTTCAACCTAATCGACCCGCTTGAGGGTACTGAAACTACCAGCTGTACGTCGCCCCCGCGCCGCTGCTTGTGCTTCAACCTAATCGACCCGCTTGAGGGTACTGAAACGGCAACCTGCCCAGACCAGCAAGACGAAAGTCTTGCGCTTCAACCTGTATAGTCCCAAAGTGTGATGGGATTACAAGCATGGCCGACAGCATCGACAAAAAAGAGTTGGTCAAGCGCGTCACCAAGCGCACCGGCAAAGACGCCGCCGAAGTCGAAGTGGTGGTGGATGCCTCGTTGGAAGAAATCTATGCGGCGCTCAAGCGCGGGAAAAGTGTCTCGCAGCGGAATTTCGGCACGTTTTACATCGACCTGCGCCGCACCGGGACGGTGTTCAAGTTCAATCCGAGCCAGCGGCTGAAAGCCCTGTTTGGCCGGTCATCTAAATTGTAGACCTGAGGTATAGTTGCAGTGAACATGCACCGATTCAAATTTTCGGCCACTTCAATAGAAAACAGGACAAAGAGAAAATCCATGGTGAATAAATCTACATCACCTGAATACACCACAACCATTGAACCGGTATTTGAAGTGACGTTGACGGGTACGACGGACAGCAGCGCATGGGAGCAGATTCTAGCTTCAGAAGCGCCTCACATCAGTCTTGATGCAGCAACAACCGAGGTTGTCTTAAGCGCAACACGCGCGAAATTTATGGGGATGGCCTTTCAAGAGTTCTCGATTTCACTCCTACTGGATACTCAGCGTGCTTTTCTGCTGTATGCGTTCAACTCTAATCCTTTTTTCGCTTATGCAGAGCGGCGTTTTTTCCGCACGCCTTATTACCATGCAAAAATTACTGTCGAGTCACGTCGAGCGCATGTCGTTGCGGGGGATGGCTCTTCCTTTGAAGTCGCATTGCCACAGGATACCCCTGTCTCTGAACCGATCATGGAACGTCAAACCCTTAAAATAGAGCTGCCCCAATCGCTGAGGAAACGCGCGAACACATCGCATTATTTTCATGCGCTGCTTGAGGGAGAGACGCGCCACTATACCACCTCCTCTATCGAGATGGTCTGCTTCGAGGGGACAATGCTTCCGGCTTTAGCGGCGCTCTCGCGGTCAAATTTTCAGCCACATGATTGGATTGTTCGCACTTCTGCCCGACATGGCAAGTCTAAAACCCAAGGGCTGTAATGGCTGTGCATCCGATTACGCGTGGTGGGGACGACTCGGTGGGTCGCCCACCTTCTCAGAAATTTAATGCGTTTGCCCTAGGGGATCCATCGTGGAGTGTTGGAATTCCCATCATTGGTGAACTGATGGAGAAAATGACTAGGATTGGAATGATTTTTCGGTGACAGATAATATGCTGAATCTATTTCGTTTCTCCATAAGTATAAGGGTGAGATGTAGGGCGTCAAAAATCCCCCCGCAAAAAAGAGGGCGGGCAGCCCCACCGACCACCCACCCCAGTACCTCATGCCGCCTTCTTCATTTGCGACGTGTCACCTGATAGAGTGCAATCAAGTGGTTGGTCGAGTGCATATCACAATCATTCCCAAGTTATGTCATATACGGCGCCATCTGAATCCGGATCTGCTTCGTTTTTATAGGTTCGAACCACAGTCGGATGAGTGTTTACCTCTTTGAAGCGATTCGCAATTCCCCAAATAAATCCATAAACCGTATCGTGAGGAAAGGGATTGAGATCGATGACACGGATATGATCGTTACTAACTCGCTGGATTTCATATCCTTCAGTTTCCGATATATTCTTAATATTGAGCTGATAGACCTGATGCAACAGCATCAGTGCTTTTTCAATGGTGTCTGCTTCAGGCGGAAATGTCGCTGTCTTAACATAGGCCATACCTAATGCCACCAGATTTTGGGTGGCGTTAACATTTTGAGCAATTTCATTGAATATGTCCAACGATATTTGATGCGGATACCACTCGTCATTATCGAGTTGAGCGATCCCCTCTTTAATCAACTTTTTTTCCACAATCGTTATGAAGTCGTCTTGATTGAGGCTGACGAAGAAATTGCGCATCGCACTGCCGATGACGAGTGCACCGGGGGTTGCTTTATATTTTTGCATGGGATTCTCCGATAATATGCACGATGGTGGACATTTCGAGGAGATCTTCCTCTGAATGCCGGTTTTCCCTCAGGACTCTGTGGAGTAGGAGTGGGGTTAGGGTGTAAGCATCCTGATGCGGCTTAAACAACCCGTCTAATATCATGGATTAGACGGACTGGCGTGCGCTCTGATTGTTGGCAGGTGTTCGGGGATAGTGAGAGGAGTTGAATGCGCTAATTGACTTGGTTGTCATCGACGGTAAAACCATGTTGCTCCGGGTAGTGGTTGTCCAGCGGTTTGATGAGGCAAACATTGAGGTTGGCTTGTACGGTGATGGAAGGAATGTGTAGGACCTAAAGCTGCTTGGCTTACCGCCGATGACGTGATGGGAGAGGCCGATATAAAGCTAGTGATAAAGTGTTGGGTTTCGGCCACCAACTCCTTGAATGTAATACGAATAACCCCCGCTGATAACTGGTCAACGGGGGAGTCTTTTTCGGTCTACTTGGACTGGTCAAGTGACTAGGCTAAGTGGTCAACCTGACGTCAGAGCGCGATGATTTCGAACAGCCGTTTGGCAAAGGTTGCGAGGTGGATGGCTAGGCATTTAACCCCACACACAGCGTCCTCGGCCACGTCTACCACATGATAGGCGGTGTCGGTCACCACCGATAGACGCCCAACGCAGCGAGGAAGGTCGGCTACAGATAAACGGTATTGGAGTTTTGTCATAAATAAGTTTTACAGATGTTCGCACACCCACCCAGTGACTCGCAAAAAATAAAGAGACGGGCAGCCACCGGCCACCCGCCTCTAATTCCAGTAGATTGTCTATCCCTCAACAGCCGCTAGCCTTGCGCTGGTGGCTATTGAGGGAGCAGCCCAGACCTTGCTTAGGAGGTGTGGTTCTTGTTGAGCTGGTTGAGCTGTCGCTGTTTCAGCGTGGTATGGGTCGGCGCATAGCCCCAGAGCTTGTCCTGCTCGGTTTGATGAAGTTTTTCTGCCATCTCTTTGAGCATCTGCTTGACCAAATCGGCATATTCAGGCGGACGCGCACCACTTTCAATCAACTGCTGGACGACCTGCGCCGATGAGAGGTTGTACAGTTCAATCGGGTCGAGTTCGAGGTCGTACAGCTCGTATTCGGGGTAGGCCGTGCTTTCGGAGTGGAAATAACGGCTGAACTTCCAGCGCGCTGTGCGGAGCGTGCGTAAGCGGTTGGCGACCGTGTTGATGGCGACCTTGTTGGGGTTCCCCGCCCGGATGTCATCAAAGGTGAACAGGATCGAGTCTTGGACTGGGCTGGCGTTCTGTGGGTCTTGGATCACGCTTAAGAGGCTGCTGCCGGGCAGTTTTTCGACGATTTCAGACTTGCCCAACCAATCCGCCAAGGTGGGCAGGATGTCCACGAGACCGGCGAATTGGGCTGTTTCTGTGCCTTTGCCCAACTGCCCCGGCATTGACACCACGAGCGGGATACGGATGGCCTCTTCATAGGCCATGAAAGCCTTCTGGCGCAATCCCCCGTGCGACATGCCCATCTCGCCATGGTCCGCCGTGCGGATAATCACGGTCTCGTCCAATAAACCTTCTTTGCGGAGTTGGTCGATGACCTCACCGAGATAGGTGTCCTGCAATTTGATGAGGTTGGCATAGAAGTTAAGGTAATTGGTCTTGTTTTCTGGCGTGACCAACGGCCCCAACAAAAACGGCGCACCTTGGGCAGCGGCAGCTTGGGCGCGGGGTTTTTGGGTTTGGGTCAGGTCCTCGTCATGGGTCTGGGTGTAATCCAACAGCACATTGCCCTCGAACCAATCGGGCGTGTACCCGTATTCCCATTGGACCGGGTAGGCCAGAACGTCGTGCGGGTTAACCAGTGAGCAAATTAGCAAGAACGGTTTCTCATGCACTTCTTGCGACCCCAAGAAGGCCTTGATTTGCTTCATATAAGCGCCGT
>JALONW010000121.1 GCA_025454725.1 Anaerolineae bacterium | reverse complement strand
CATCCGGGCGCACCTGCCGGAGGGCAAGCGCTATGGGCTGTGCTACTGTGTTTGCAGCGAGGAGAACACCACCACCTGCAACATGGACTTAGAGGTCGGTTGTTTCGTCGAAGCCGACCAGCATAAAAGTGTGGCGGTGACTGACGACCTGCGGCTGGACTACCACGTCCTCCCAGCCGTCGAGACGGTGGCGACCAGCGTGGTGCGCGGCCCATTGGAGCGCATTCTGCTCGGTTACGCCCAGATTGGGCAGTGGGCGGAGGCCAACGGCTACCGCACGGTCGGGATGCCGCGTGAGGTCACGCTCCAGATTCCCCAGCGCGCCGACGGAAACGACCTCATCACCGAGGTGCAGTACGCGGTTGAATTGATGGGCTAAGGCGCGGACGTTGACCCGCCGGGGGTTTTCCGGTAATGTCTCTGGCTTGACCCGTCGTCAAAAACAGGGGAAACGCCGCCCATGCGCCTCGCCATTCAGCACATCACCAAGCGCTTCGGTGCGCTGGTCGCCAACGATGACATCAGCCTAGAGGTCGCCAGCGGAAAAATCGTCGGCGTGCTGGGCGAAAACGGCGCAGGCAAATCGACCCTGATGAAAATTCTCAGCGGCTACCAGCCTGCCGACTCTGGCGCGGTGGTGGTCGATGGTCAGCCGCTGGCGATGCGCTCGCCGCAGGACGCGCTCCGCTTCGGGATTGGGATGCTGCACCAAGACCCACTGGATGTTGGGGCGTTTACGGTGGTCGAAGAATTTATGTACGGCCTGACCCAATCGCTGCGGCTGGACAAGCGCCACGGGCGCAAAATCTTAGCGGACGTATGCGGGCGGCTCGGCTTCACCCTCCCCCCCGATGTGCCGGTCGTGTCGCTGTCGATTGCGGCGCGCCAGCAGCTTTCGATTGCCCGGCTGATTGCGCTGGGTGTTCGCGTTCTTATCCTTGATGAGCCAACCACCGGCATCAGCGAAGACCAGAAGGCCGCGCTGTTCCGGGCGCTGCGCGATTTGGCCAGCCGTGAGGGGCTGACCGTGCTGTTGGTCTCGCATAAATTAGAGGATGTTGCGGCGCTGTGCGACGAAGCGGTCGTGCTGCGGCGCGGGGCGCTGGTCGGGCGCGTGCAGATGCCCTGCCCCCAGCCCGCGTTGATTGAATTGATGTTCGGCAAGCCGATGGAGGTGCAGCGCCACGAGGGAAAATCCCTGTCTGGCGCGCCGACCGTCCTGCGCTTCGACGGCTTGACCGTGCGTGATGGCCGACTCACAATCGAAAACTTCGCGTTAGACGCCCGCGCCGGGGAAGTCATTGGGTTTGCCGGGCTGGACGGCAGCGGCCAAGCGCCCATTATGCGCGCCGCCGTCGGGCTGGTGCGACCAGAACGCGGGACCATTACGCTCAACGGGCGTGAGATGGTCGGACAGTCATACCGCGACTTTTTGGCGGCGGGCGCGGCCTTTGGCGCAGCCGGTCGCCTAGAGGAAGGGTTGGTGCGCGGCCTGACGCTGACCGAACACATGGCGCTGGCAACCGAGCGCGGCGCGCTGGTCAACTGGGGGCGAGCGGCGGCGCTGACCCAAGCGCAGATTGCCCAATATCAGGTGAAGGGGACGCCGGAATCCCCCATTGAGACGCTTTCAGGGGGGAACCAGCAGCGCGTCCTGATGGCGCTGATGCCCCAGCAGCCCGCGCTTATGGTCTTGGAACAGCCCACCCGCGGTCTTGATGTGGACTCGGCGCGCTGGATTTGGGCGCAGCTCCTCGCCCGGCGCGACACCGGCGCAGCCATCCTGTTCAGCTCGGACGACCTCGATGAACTGCTGACCTATGCTGACCGCATTGTCGTGTGTTACGCCGGTCAGACCCGGCTGATGAACAACGACGGCGGCCTAGACTCGGCCACCCTCGGTCATCTCATCGGCGGGGGGTGAGGGATGGTCTGTGGCTTCGACTGACGCGCTTTGGGGGCGTGGCCGACCCAACCATCGGGCGACCATCACCAGCACGTGAAACGCGACCGCGTTGAGTGCACCCAACCCCATACCGATTTGTATCACATACGTCAGCGCTTCAACATTCAACACATGCAGGGGATAGACGGTCATCATCTGGACAAACCAGATTATCCCGTAGGCTGTCGCTGAAAGCACAACTAAAAAAATCCCGGGCTGACGGTCAAATGATAAGTTTAGGCCGCGCCGCGCATAGATGAGACCAATCACCAGTGGGCCAATGCCCGAAGCCAGCGTGCTGACCGACCATAAGACCGTGATATTCCGCACCTCCTGCCATGTCAGGCGCGAATAGAAATAGGTTTTGAGCGTCAAGCCGTTGATGAGACCCGGAATAATCAGCGTCAGCGGCCAGAAAACGAAATCGAACGCCTGTGGATACCAATACTGCCTGTAAAGCAAATGGGGTATCCAGAATGCCGTCCAGACCGTGTTTAACACGAGGCTGACTAAGAATCCGCGCCACATTGCCATTGTTTAAGCCGACTCAGCGTTTTTGGTTTCAGCCAGCGGAGGCGAGAGTGTTACCCGTTTCAACTCCTCGCCGCCGATCACCATCACATGGATGCACAGCACATAAATCGTGCCGACCAGCGCTGCCACCGCCCAAACTGGCCAATATTCAATCCATTCGACACCCTCGCCGTTCGAGATGCGCCGCATGATGAGGGCAAACAAGAAAAACCCAACCACCTCAGCCAGCATCAGCAGAACGCCCGCCGTCAGCCAGAAGTTTTTAACGCGCATCAGGCGGCAAGCGACCACCACCGATATCGGGATGCCCAAGAAGAACAACAGCCCGAAAAGCGCCCCCACAATCGACACGCCCCAGACAACACTCAGAAGGACGAGGTGCCACCAACGGAGGGTGTCGGGATAGTAGACCTTAAACGTCAGCCCCAGCAGCGCACCAGAACCCCATAACATACTGTGCAGTAGAACGGGTTCTAGGAATTCCAGCACGGTGGGGAGGTTGGGGTCGTAGGCCGTAAAATGGTAAATCCAAATGGCAAACGGAACGTTTATCGCCAAGCTGATGAGTAGTTTTCGGATCATGGGGTATTCTCCGCTGTGCTGATCATCTGTTACAAACAGCATAACATGGTTTCAGAATCGAGGTGTGATATTTTTCACAAGAACCATCCGGTTTTGCCAATCCCCTCGGTCTGTGCCACACTCAGCGGCCACCCAAATGACCCCATAAACCGAGGGATAAATCCAATATGACCGAGACCAGCCCCAAACCACGCATCATCGTCAAGGCCGCCATCAGCGATACGCTCTTGAACGAGCTGCGCGCCATCGCGCCCGATTACCGCGTTGACCGCTTCACCGGCGATGTCCCCGACAGCCTGTGGGCGGACGCCGAGGTGATTTTTACCGGGCGCGCCGCGCCCACGCCCGAACAAGCCGCGCGCCTGCGCTGGATTCAACTGGCATCCGCCGGGTTTGACTGGATGCTCAAGACACCCATCGGCCAACACGCAGAGGTGACGCTCACGTCCAGCAGCGGGATGCATGCCACCCCCATCGCCGAATACTGCCTTGGCATGATGCTGGCGCTCAACCTCAAGCTCCCGCTAATGATGGATTATCAGCGCCGGTCAGAGTGGCCGAAGGGGCGCGCCGGGCTGTTCGGCCCCGCCCCGCTGCGCGGGAAGACGGTCGGCATCGTCGGTTATGGCAGCATCGGGCGTGAGCTGGCGCGGCTGTGTGATGCGGTAGGGATGACCGTGCTGGCGGCCAAGCGCGACGTGATGAAGCCAGAGGCGCGCGAGGGCTGGACGGAACCCGGCACGGGCGACCCGCTGGGCGAAATCCCCCGGCGGTTGTACCCCGGCGGCGCGCTGTCGGTGATGGTCAAGGACTGCGATTATGTCGTCATGACCGCCCCGCTGACCAGCGACACCCGCCAGATGGTCGATAAACACGTCCTCGGCGCGATGAAGCGGACGGCCTGCTTCATCAACATCGCGCGCGGCGACGTGGTGGACGAGCCTGCGCTAATCGAGGCGCTGCGCGACGGGGACATCGCGGGGGCGGCATTAGACGTGTTCAGCGAGGAGCCGCTGCCGTCCACCAGCCCGCTGTGGACGCTACCTAATGTCATCATCAGCCCGCATGTCTCTGGCGACCTGCCCGATTACTTCGAGCGCGCCGGGTACATCTTCGCCGAGAACCTGCGCCGCTATGTCGAGAAGCGCCCGCTGATTAACGCCCTCGACCGTGAGAAGGGCTATTGATGCGGTTTTAGCCGTCCAGCGGCCAGAACTGTTGGAACAGACGCCACTCGTCCTCGGTGGTCGTCCATTCGGCGTAGATGGCGACCCCTTCGATGACCGGCGCGGCCTCCTCGCCTGCGCGCTGTCTGCCGCGCAGCACGCCTTCGACCGCCGTCGGGATGTTCTCAACCGCCGCGAGGTGAATCTCGCCTTGGTCGTCGTAGGTTGGGATGCCGACCCATACGCCCGCGCCCGCTTCGAGGTCGCTGACCGCCTCGGCGTAGCTCTGCGTCTGATAGGCCACCCACTCGACGTAATCGGCGGGGTTGGTCAGGCTGGAATTGTAGGCCATCACCATGATTTCATCGGTCAGCAGCGCGACACGCTGCTTGAAGTCGCGGCTGTATTCCGCGATGGCGTTGGTCTCGACGGCGCGCTGGTTGCGCGGGACGGTCAAATCAGACGGCGCGATGTCCGCGAACATGGTGACGGCCAAAACGCCCTCGTCGCCCATCGCCCGGCGCACCTCTTGCAGCAGCGCAATGAAAGCGGCGGAGTCGCGCTCCGGCATCGGCTCGACGTTGAGGATTACGCCGTCAAAACCGAGGTCGTTGACCAGCCGCGCCGACATGCTGGCAATCTCAGCGCGTACTGCCGGGTCGTTGATGCGGTATGGCTCGCCCGGCGCGACGTTCAGGTCGTTGGGGATGCCCAGCCAGCCGATGATGCGACCCTCTGGATAGGCGAGACGGTACTGCCCGACGAACGCGCCAACGTTGTCCTCGACTTCGGCGAACACGTTCTCGCCCGCGCTGCGCCCCGCCCACACGTTGTCGCCCTTGAGGTACGAGACATACGGGTACGACGTGCCGATGCGGTTCTGCTTCAGACGGTTCACCAGTGCGTCCACTTCGACGCGCTCACGCTGGGTATACGACCATTCCGTTCCGACCCAAATGGCGTTGGGGTAGGAGATCGGCGGCTCATTGGTGAACAGTGCCAGCGCGACCATCACACCGACGAAAATAGCGACGGCGACAGCCACGTACAGCCAGCGCCCCATGCCGCGCAGGTCAATATTGGGCAGCGAGAATCCGCCTGCCGTCGGGCGTGGCGTGGCGACCTGTGAGGGACGCTTGGCGACAGTCAGCGGCCGGGTCTCTCCGCGCTGACCTATCATCGACGGGCGTTCACGGCGGCGCTCACCGGCCTTAGATGGGTCGGTCAGCGGCGCGAAAGCCTCAATATCTGGCGGGCGGGGAGTGGCGTCGGGCGGCATCGGCTCGGTCGGGTCGGCGCGCCGCGCTGGGACATCCTCATGCGGGATGGGGGATGGAATCGGCGCGGGCGGCGGCTCTGACCCATCGGGGCGGCGCTTCTCTAGACGCTGACGAGCACGTCCCGACCGGCGCGGCGGCGGTGTCGGGGTATCAGACTCGCTGGGCGGGGGCGGGTTGTCAATCGAGTCGAGGAAAGCGTCGAGGTCGAAATCGTCGTCGCCGGGCTTGCGGCGTTTCGGCTCGTCCGGCGTCGGCAAATCGTTCCAATCATCCACGTCGAAAAATTCCTCCTAACCGAAAAACAGTTGGACCAGCGGCGGCCCCAGAATCAGCAGGCCGACCAGCACCGACGCGACCACGCCCAGCAGCACCGCCGCTGCTGCCACGTCCTTCGCCACCTTCGCCATAGGGTGGTATTCCGGCGAGACCATGTTGACGACCGCCTCGACCGCAGCATTGATAAACTCAGCCATCCATACCACCGAAATGGTCACGATGAGGACAGCCAATTCGACCGCACCGACGCGCAGCAGCAGCGCCAGCCCCATTACCAGCACACTGGCGACGGCCTGAAGCCGGGTGTTTTTCTGCCAGCGCAGCATGTACAGCCAGCCCGCCAGCGCGTAGCCGAGGCTGACCCAGCGGTTGCGGCTGACCTTGTAGCTGTATTCCTCTGGGTCGATGCGCGCTGTACTGGTCAGACGCTCCCACAGCGACCCGCCGCCCGGCGGTTGGGTATCATTCCCCGCCATGCTGCGAATCCTTGGCATCTTCCAGCGCGGGGACGAGCGACAGCGGCACGCCGAGCGTGGTCAAGGCGCGGTCTTGCGCCGCCCACATCACCGCCCGCGCTTCTGGGGTATTGTGGTCATAGCCCAACAGGTGCAGCGTGCCGTGGACGACCAGCAGCATGAAGCTCTCGGCGGGGACATGCCCCTCGCGTTCGGCCTGCGCCAGCGCATACGGGTAGGCGATGATTAAATCGCCGAGGTAGGGCGGTTCGTCGTCGAGTTCGTCGGCCAATTCGGGTGGCAGAGGGTCGGCGGGGAACGACAGCACATCGGTCGGCGCGTCGATGCCCCGGTAATCGCGGTTGAGCGCGGCCACCTCGTCGTTGTCGGTGATGACCACCGTCACGGCGCTGGCGGGGTCGCGCCCCTCCTGCGTCAAGACGGTCAGGGCGGCTCGCACCAGTGACTCGATTTCGACCGGGTAATCGGCGTCGTTTTGAACATCAATCCCATGCGCGGGTGCGGTCATCGTCGTAATCTTCGTCCTCATCAGGCGGGGTATCGGTATCGGGGGGCAGGCCGAGGGCGCGCTCGGTGCTGCCCGTGTTGACGTTGGGGGGCAGCCACGCCACCTCGTCGGACGAGCGCGCTGGGTCATTGGGCAGGCGCTCGACGCGCACGGCGGGCATGTTGATGGTGCTGTGGGTCAGGCGGGCGCGGGCGATGGCCTCGTCGTAGTTGATACGGGGGTGGACGCTCGCCTCAATCAGGCGGACAAAGATGTCCTCAATCTTCATCAGGTCGCCCAGCGTCAGGCCGGTGTCGTCCAGTTCGCCGCGCTCGCGGTAGCTGTTGATGATGCGCTTAACGTGCATCTGGATGTCGTCACGTGTCTTGATTTCCGCCGACCGCAGCGCCGCCTCGCACGAGTCGGCCAGCATCATGATGCCGGTCTCTTTGCTCTGCGGGCGCGGGCCGGGGTAGCGGAACAGGCTCTCGTCCACCAGCGTCGGGTCGTCGCCAGCGCGGATGACCGCCTGCTGATAGAACACCTTCACCAGCGATGTGCCGTGGTGTTCCTTGATGAAATCGACCAAGCGTGAGGGGAGGCGGTGCTGGCGCGCCATACCGACCCCGTTGGTGACGTGGCCGATAATCAGTCGGGCGCTGCGCACCGGGTCATTGAGTTCCTCGTGTGGGTTGCGGTCGCCGCGCTGGTTTTCGGTGAAGAACAGCGGCGCAAGCACTTTGCCGATGTCGTGGTAAAGCGCCGCGACATAGACCAGCGCCGCGTTCGCGCCGACCGCGTTGGCGGCCTGCTCACACAGGTTGGCGACCTGTAGGCTGTGTTGATACGTCCCCGGCGCTTCGCGCATCAGGCGTTGGAGCAGCGGCTGACCCGACTGGCTGAGTTCCATCAAGCGCATTACGGTCGGCAGGTTGAAGGTCTGTCCCAGCAGGTACAGCCCGACCAGCGTCAGCGCGGCGGTAATCACGCCGTTCAGCACGCAAAACAGCAGTCGGTACAGCAGTTCCTCGTTGGTGTAGGCGGTCGGCGCGCCGAGGGTAAACACCGCCAGCAGACCGACGTTGACCAGCGAGACCAACAGCCCGGCCAAAATGTAGCTGTTCAGGCGCTCTGGGCGGCGCAGTGCCAGCGTCCCCATGATGCCGTTGGCGGCCACCACCATCGTAAATTCCAGCGAATTATCGGCGATTAACCCGGCGAGGAAGGCGAACCCCAGCGCCCCGATCAGGCCGACGCCCGGCGCGGCCATCGACACATACAGCAGCGCCAGCACGCCCGCCGGGAACAGGTAATATTCGCCCCCTGCGCTCAGGCGTGCGCCCGCCAGCATCAAGCAGAACACCAGCACCAGCAGCCAGAGCGTGCGCGGTTGGCTGGTCAGAATTCGCTCATGGAAGCGGTGGAGGTAGATGCCAAACAACCCGATGACCAGCGCCGAAGCCAAAATCGCGCGCAAAATGTCGGGCAGGCGCTGGTCGGCGGGCTGGACGAGGCCGAGCTGTTCGAGCGCCTCAAGGTCAGCCTGACGCAGCATCGTCCCCGCCGTCACGACCAACTGGCCGCGCTGGAAGCTGACCGACTGCTCCGGGATGTTGGCGGCGGCGGTGCTGCGCGCCGAGTCGGTCAGGCCGGTGTCGATGCGCTGGTTGGGGCGGATGAGGTCGGCCACCACGTCCACGATAATCCCCACCTCGCTGGAGCTGAAGCGCAGGCTGACTTGGTTGGGCAGACGTTCGAGGATGCGCGGCAGGTCGGCATCGCGGATGGAATCGCGCATGACGCGCTCCAACAAGCCCAACACCTCGGCGCGGATGAGCGCCCACGCCTCTTCGCCCATCTGGGTCAGCGGGCGGATGGTGGTGTCGGTGTTGAGCTGTACGGCGGTAATCTGCTGCAAATCGGTGATGCGCTGTTCGGGCGAAGCGTAGGGGTCGCGCCGCACGTTGTCGATGTACTCGAGGATGCGTGCGGCCAGTGCCGATTGTTCACGGGCGACGTTGAGGTCGGCTTGGTTGTAGATGGGCTGGACGGCGTTGCGCGCCTCCTCGCGGCGCTGGTCGGTCAGCACGTCGCTGGCGTAGGTACGCGAGACCGGCGCGAAGATGTCGCGGGTGGCGACCTGCCCGACCTCCAGCATCCCGGTGAAGCCCTGACCGGGGAAGAACGAGTCGAAGGCCACCACCACCGTCGAGACCGTCAGCAGTGCCACACCCGCCAGCACCGCCGAAGCCAGCGTCAGGCGGCGGATGGACACCTCCCGGTCAGAACCGAACAGGCGGTGCAGCAGGTCAGCCAGCGAGGGAATCATCACAGGCTTAGGCGTTCAGCAGTTCCCGGACGGCCTGACCGACCGTTTTGCCGTCCGCCTGCCCCTTGAGGCGCGCCATCAGCGGCCCCATCACCTTGCCAGTGTCTTTGGTGCTGGTCGCGCCCACCTCGGCGATAATCTCCGCCGCGACCGCCTTCACCTCGTCCAGCGAGAGCTGGCGCGGCAGGAACGACTCAATCAGGGCAAGCTCGGCGCGCTCGGCGTCTGCGATATCGGCACGGTTGGCCTTGTCGGCCTCTTCGATGGCCTCGCGGCGCTTCTTGGCTTCCTTCTGGATGACGACCAGCGCCTCGTCATCGGTGACTTCTTTGCGCGTGTCAATCTCGACCTGCTTAATCGCGCTCTGGATGAGCCGAATGAGGTCGCGGCGGGCGTTGTCCTTGGCGACCATGGCCTCTTTCAGCGCGGCGTTGAGGGTGTCTCGGACGGTGGACATGGGCGGTTGTTTTCCTTTGTGGATTAGAGAAGTGATGAGTGGCCGAGCGAACCTCACCCCTGCCCCTCTCCCTAGGAGAGGGGTTTAACGCGAGAGGTGGGCATCTCCCCCTCTCTCAGGGAGAGGGGGACGGGGGGTGAGGTTTGCCCCGCATCACTCCAAAACAGGTTCTGCGCTCATCTGGGCGCGGGCATTATCGTACCCACCCAACAGCGCCGGGGTCAACAGCCCGGTCAGGGGGCGCGGGTGGACACAGCCGACGCGCAGGTAATTGTCAGTATACCCCACATTGACGAAGCCGTCTTGAGTCGCCCCGGCCACGTTCTCCCACAGTACGGGGCGCGTGCGTCCAACGAACCGGGCGGCGAAGCGGGCGGCCTGCCCGTCGGCGTGCGCGATGAGACGGGCGGTGCGCGCCTTCTTCACATCGGCAGGGACGTGGCCGCGCATCCGGGCGGCGGGCGTGCCGGGGCGCGGGCTGTAGGGGAAGACGTGCAGCCCCGCGAAATCACACGATTCGATGAACGCCAGCGAGTCGGCAAATTCGGCGTCGGTCTCGCCGGGGAAACCGGCGATTACGTCCGTGGTGACGGCCATATCCGGCGCGGCAGCGCGGGCGGCCTGCACCAGCGCCATAAATTGGGCTTGGGTCGTTCGGCGCAGC
The DNA here is from genome assembly GCA_025454725.1 of Anaerolineae bacterium. Classification (GTDB taxonomy): domain Bacteria; phylum Chloroflexota; class Anaerolineae; order Aggregatilineales; family Phototrophicaceae; genus Flexicrinis. The sequence continues at coordinate 14 of JALONW010000121.1, read as the reverse complement.
ATCCGCCGCAGCAC
>JALONW010000120.1 GCA_025454725.1 Anaerolineae bacterium | reverse complement strand
GGCGCTGGTCAGCAACAGCGACAGTTCACCTGCTGCGGGTGTGACGGTTAACTTCGTCGCCCCGGCGATGGGGCCGTCCGTGACCTTCCCCAGCGGCAGCACCGCCGTAACCGACGCCAACGGCCTCGCCAGTGTCCCGGTGACGGCCAATGCCGTGGCGGGGACGGTCGTCGTGGTCGCCATCAGCCCCGATGTGGCCGAGAGCGCCGCCAGCTTCATCCTGACCAACCTGCCCGCCGCGCCGTCGGTGGCTGTCACCGACCTCGTGGTTGCGAGCATCAACCAGACCGAACTCAGCCTGAGCTGGAGCGACGTGGCCGCCACCAGCTTCGACAGCTATGAGGTCTACCGCACCTCGGACGGTACGACCTTCACGCTCGTGACGACCCTGCCCGGCGGCTCGACCGTCTACGGGGACAGCGGCCTCGTCTGCGGTGTGGCCTACACCTACCGCGTTGATGTCGTCAACGTGACCGGTACGCTGGCTGGGACGCCAACCAATGGCACGACCACCAACTGCGATGAACTGCTGACCAACGGCAACTTCAATGCCGACGCGGGCAACACCGCCCAGCTCGTCCCGACTGGCTGGGGTGGCCGTCGCCTGACCAACGACCGCCAGCGCTGCGCCCTGACTGATACCAAGAGCTTCGACGGCGTGTGCTACCTGCGCTTCAGCGTCGCTCCCGGTGAGAATGCCCGCTTCGTGCAGGTGGTTGACCCCAGCACCTTCGTCGCTGGTGAAACCCTCACCCTGAGCGCCTCGGCATGGGCGCGGGGCGGCTCACGCGGTCGCGTCCTGCTTGAAGTGACCTACCCCAACCCGCTGCGCAACGGTGAACCGTTCATCTCGGTCTACCCGCTCGCGTGGGACACCAACCTCGGCGCGTACACCACCGAGAGCCTCACCCACACGCTGGTGGCGACCCCACTGAACGTGCGGGTCATCATCCGCAGCCGTGGCACCACCGGCCAGTTGTTCGTGGACGGCGTGAGCCTGACGCGCACCAACGTCGGTGTCCTGCGGATGCCCGGCAGCGAGGAATAACCCTCCGCGCCGCCGTGTCTTAGCATAAGAAAGCCGCCCTCCCTGTCTATTGTGGGGAGGGCGGCTTTTTTTCGTGTGGCAATATGCCGTTTAACCGTCTTTCTAAACGCAGAAAGTTATCACCACGGCAGGCGCTTGCCATTCCAGCGGAAATAACCGCCCGAATCGGCAGGTGTCAGCCCATCAATGACGCGCAGCACGCCAAGCGCCGACTCCTCGGTCGTAAGTTGTGCGCCTTTGCCGCCCATGCGAGTCTTGACCCAACCGGGGTCAAGCGCGATGACTGTCACACCGCGCAGGTCTGCCGCCAGCCCACGGGTGGTCATGTTGAGCGCGGCCTTGCTGGCCGTGTAAGCGTAGCTGCCGCCGTAGGTGCGCTGTTCAATGGAGGCCATCTGCGTGCTGATATTGACCAGCTTGGGGTTTTGTCCCTTTCGCAGCAGGCCGACCAGCGCCTGCGCCACCAACAGCGGCCCGACCGTGTTGACGTTTAGTACTTCCAACATGGTCTCTTGGGTAATGCCCGTCAGGCTCTGCACGCTGTCATCAACGTTGATAGCGGCATTGTTAATCAGCACGTTCAGCGCCTCGACGTGTTCGGCGGCGCGCCCAGCCAGTGCGTGGATGCTCTGTGCGTCGGCCTGTTCCAGCGGGAGGACGGTCAGGCGTTCGCCATACTGGGCGTTGAGCGCTTGCAGGTCATCGGCGTTGAGCGGGTCGCGGCAGGTGGCAAGGACGGTGGCGTCTGGGCGCTTGAGCAGTTGCGCGACGATTTCGAGGCCGATGCCCCGGTTCGCGCCGGTAATCAGGTAACGAGTCATGCGGATTAAAGCACTCCTTCACTGCGGGCGGCGGTCAAAACCAACATCAAAAGCTGCTGCATCCCATCACGGATGGGCGCGGTTTCGGCGTATTCATCAAGACGATGGGCGTTGCCGCCGCGTGTAATCCCCACCGTCACGGTCGGACAGCCGCGAGACAGAGGGATATTACCATCCGTGCTGCCGGTCTCCAACGCAGCGCGCACTCCCACATGACTGAGGGCGTGCATGGCGGCCTGTACCAGCGGGTGCTGCGGCGACAGGTAGCCCGCCGGGCGCTCCCCCACTACCTTCACCTCGAAGCGCACCTCATCGTTCGCCAACCGGTTAATCATGGCGCGCACGTCGCGCTCCAGTTCCATCAGCGGGTCGGCGTGTTCGGAGCGCAAATCCAGCAACATTGACGCGCTGGCGGCGATGGTATTAATCGACGTGCCGCCCTCAATCACACCGATATTGTAGGTGGTGCGGGGACGTTCGGGCGGCTTAATCGTGCTGATTTGCGCACCAAGCTGCATCAGCGCGTGGATGGCTGAGGGGCGGCCAAAATGCAGCCAACTGTGGCCGCCGCCGGTGTGCGCGGTGATGTGCAGGCGCTTGACGGCGATGCCCGCGTGATAGATGTGGCCGAAGGCCAACCCTTCAAGGTTGACGACACCCGCCACCTGTTTCCCCAATCGGTCGAAGGCGGCGCGCATCCCCTTAAGGTCGCCCAAGCCTTCCTCGCACGAGGTAGCGACGAACCAGATGTCGCGCTCCGGCTGGAGGCGCTGAGTGGTTAGGTAGTGCAGCACACCCAACATCCCGGCCACGCCCATGCTGTTGTCCCCGATGCCGGGGCCGTAGAGCATATCGCCCACTTTCCGCAGCTTGAGGTCGGTTTCAGGGCCGAACACCGTATCAGTATGTGCCACCACCATCAGCGCGGGCAGGGCGGGATAACGCCCCGGCAGCCGCCCGAACACGTTGTACACGTCATCCCCGTCGATGTCCTCCAACCCATGTTGGGCGAACATCCCGCGCACATAGGCGGCGCGCTGCTGCTCTTGAAAGGTCGGCGCGGGGATTTGCTGGATGGCCACTGATTGGTCGGTCACCCACTGCGCGAGGCTGACGAGGTGGTAGGTGTCTAGGAGCCGGGCGGCCTGTTCCATCTGAAGTTTCATCGGTTATTTTTCGCCAATCTCATCTGCACTATCTGGGACATCTGGCCTACCACAGCTCCCCCAACCAACCCCCACAGGTCAGCCCTTTTTTGGTATGATAGGGAGAGTTCTTATCTTGCGGAGACGCCCAGCGCTGTTCTGCCCCGATTATGCCGCAGATGCGCCGGTTTCCACCACCGCTTTGGAGTCGTACCACCATGGAGCCACCGCCTACATCCGTGCTGTTCATCGGACGCGCCAGCGCAAAGGAATCCAAGCCGCTGGTTGAGGCGTTGGCGAAGAAGACCACCCTGCACACCGCCATCAGCGGCAAGGCCGCCGAATCGGTGGCCGCCCGTGTGCTGCCACAGGTCATCGTCCTAGACGCGGTGACGATGCGGACAACTGGCGAGCGCGTGTGTAAATCGCTGCGTGCCGCTGCCCCGTCTGCCGTCATCATCCGTCTCATGCCGCCCGGCGACCACGCACCCGCACCATGCATTGACCTGACACTGGCGCACCCGGTCACGCCGCGCAAGCTGTTGTCGCACGTCCAGCGCCACCTCCACCCGCCCAAAGAGGAGGTCATCAGCGCGGGACCTCTGTCGCTCAACCTAGAGCGCCGCATCCTCACGGCGTGGGGGCAGGAGACCCAGCTTAACCCCAAACTGGCCGAGTTGTTCGGCCTGCTGCTGCGCCACCCTAACCACACCCTTGACCGCGCCACGCTAATGCGCGCCGTCTGGCAGACCGAATACGTTGAGGATACGCGCACGCTCAACGTTCACATCAGCCACGCCCGCCAAATCCTCGAATCGAACGGCCACCCGCGCCTGATCCAGACCGTGCGCGGCATCGGCTATCGGCTGGAACTGCCGCCGGTGTAGGGGATTGTGGGTCTGCACCGCCCTATTCCTTCTCACCCGATATAACCGCTGTTTGCTTGGCAAGTGGCTTTGTAGCTGGGAAATCTGTCCTATCTACGGTCGCGGCTATGCCCTGCAAACCAGACAATGTGCTAGAGTCCACGCTCACAGGACGCCAATCCACCGGTTCTCTCATCTGACCGGGCTGGATTAGGCGAATCAGTTGTTGTTGCAACGGGGCAAACCACGTTACAATAGAAAAACATACGGTGAGGTAGGAGTGGCTTGAATTATGGATCCCGCACTGCTTATCTTGATTGGCTCTATTACGCTCGCGGGCGTCGTCCTAGTGATTGGTCTCGTCGCCTCGCGCCGAGGTGAGACGGTCGTTGACAGCCGATTGATCGGCCTGCAAGAACAGCGTCAACTAGACCCGATCATCTCTGATGAACTACGTGAATCGGGCAACAGCCGCCGCAAAGAAAACGAGATGATCCGCCAGCTAGACAAGCGGCTGGAGTCCGGCGGGTTCGGCAAAAAGTGGCGGATGCAGCTCGCCCGTGCCGACCTCAAGCTGACGGTGACCGAGTTCCTCGGCCTGCACATCGCCGCCTCAGTGGCCGGTTTCATCCTCAGCTTCCTGCTCATCTTCCGGGGCGACATCATTTTGTCACTGCTGGCGGGCTTTATCGGCTTTTTCATCCCGCGCATTGTGGTCGGGTTCCGCATCTCAGCCCGTCTGAAGAAGTTCGAGCAGCAGCTCCCCGACACACTGGGCTTGTGGGTCAACGCCATGCGTTCAGGCTACAGCGTGGCTCAGGCGATGGAAGCCATCAGCCGTGACGCGCCAGAGCCGAGCAAGACCGAGTTCCGCCGTGTCGTGCAGGAACTCCAGCTTGGCATCACCATGCCCGACGCCCTCGGCCACATGCTGGAGCGCGTCGAGTCTGACGACTTCGACCTTGTGGTGACAGCCGTCAACATCCAACGTGAGGTCGGTGGTGGCTTGGCCGAGATCCTCGAAATCTTGGCAAGCACCATCCGCGAGCGCATCAAGATCAAGGGTGAGATTATGGTCCTCACCTCTCAGGGGCGCTTGACTGGCAAAATCATCAGCGCGCTCCCCATCTTGCTAGGTCTGTATCTGCGTTCGGCCAACCCCGAGTATATCAACCTAATGTTTGAGGACCGGCAGTGTGGCTGGCCGATGATTGGTGTCGGGTTAGTCTGTATTGGTGCTGGTTACGCAATCATCAACAAGATCGTAGACATTCAAGTCTAGCTTGCCCGTCCCGGTTATACCGCTGAGGAAGTTGATTTCAACCTATGGATACTACAACCATCATTATCCTAGCCGCGTTGGGTGTCGGTGTTGTCATTCTCGGTGTTTTCGCGTACAACGCCGCCCGAAACAGTGAAGGACGCGACCCGCTGTTGGAGCGCTTGTCCAGCTACCGCAGTGATGAGATGCCCGATTCGCTGGAGAAGATTGAGCTGTCGCTGTCGTTCCGCGACCGCATCATTGTCCCTGTCGTACAGTGGGTCTCGAACCTTGTCGCCCGCTTTACCCCACAGCAGCAGTTGGATGAGGCGCGCAAACTTATTGAGAAGGCCAACAGCAACCAAGAGCCGGGAGCGTTCGTCCTCTCACGTATCATCTACACCATCGTTGCTGGTGTGGCTGGTTATTTCGCGTTCTTCGTCTTCAAAGTCACTGATCCTGCCCCGACCAATGCCCTGCTTTACACCGTCGGTTTAGCTTTCTTAGGTTACATGCAGCCCGCTTCAGGCCTCAAGGGCAAGATCCGCCGCCGCCAAGAGGCCTTTGTGCGCGCCCTACCTGACGCCCTCGACCTGTTGGTCATCTGCGTAGAGGCAGGTCTCGGCTTCGACCAAGCGATGGGCAAGGTCTATGAAAAGTGGGATAACGAGTTGGGCTTGGCCTTCGGGCGTGTCCTCAAGGAGATTGGGCTGGGCAAGCCCCGCCGTGAGGCGTTGCGCGATATGTCTGAGCGCGTGGACGTGCCAGACGTGAATGCCTTCATCGCTGCCGTCATCCAAGCCGACCAGCTCGGCGTGAGCATGGGTCGTATCTTGCGCGTGCAGTCCGACCAGATGCGGATCAAGCGCCGCCAGCGCGCCCAAGAAAAAGCGCAGCAGGCTCCCGTCAAGATCATGATCCCGATGGTTTTCCTCATCTTCCCGTCCATCTGGATCGTGCTGCTGGGACCAGCAGCTCTCAGCGTGAAAAACACCTTCGGTTTGTGACGCCATGCTGGCAGCACTTTTCCGCCACCGATGCATCCGCTGTGGACAGCAGCGCGGGGCGGGATGGTGTGCCGTGTGCAGAGATGACCTCAGCCACTACCCTACCGACCCGCTGGTTCGCCATGCACCGTCCCTCGACGGCGTGGTGAGCAGCGGGCGGTATGATTCTGTGCTGGGAGAAGCCGTGCGCGCCCTCAAGTACGATGGCGCACGGGCGCTGGGACCGCTGTTGGGTTCGCGCCTCGCCCCCTTAATTGACGAGATGACCAGCGGGCAGGTAGACCTCATTCTACCCGTTCCGTTACACCCCACCCGCCAACGTGAGCGCGGCTATAACCAGTCGGCGCTGTTGGCGGAGCGCGCCGCGTGGGTGCTGGATGTGGGTTTTGACCCCAACGGCCTATCCCGTGTGCGCGAAACCACCCCACAGGTCGGTCTTGACGCTGCTGGGCGTCAGACCAACCTCACCGGGGCTTTTTCTGCATTGGGTATCCCCCCAGAGGTGCGTTGCGCTGTCCTCATCGACGACGTGATGACCACCGGGGCGACGCTGTCTGAGTGTGCGCGGGCGCTGCGCGATGTGGGCGTCCAATCGGTCTACGGCGCGGTCGTGGCCGATGCCTCTTAGTCGAACAAGTATAGCTAGAACCGCTTTTTTCCACATAGGAGTACCGCCATGAAAGTCACGATTCAGACCCAGAACTTCAAGCTGCAGGAGTTCACGGAGGAATACGCGACCAAGAAGCTCGATGCGCTCCAACGCTACCTCCCCAACATCAGGGAGGTGCGCCTCGACCTCAACCGCAAGACCAACCGAGGCGAGGACCACACCATCGCGCAAGTGACTGTGATACATGCCCGTGGTGCGCTCATCAGGACGGAGGAACGCACCGCCGGTTTTAGCAAAGACTCGCTTGAAACCGCCATCGCCGAGGCGATGGACAAGATGTACAGCCGCATCAAGCGCTTCAAGGGCAAGCGTGAGGCCACTAACCGACGTGGGATGCGCGATGCCTATAACCTGACACCAGAGGAATTGGCTGCGTCGGAGGATATGCCGCCATTCCTAGATATTGATGGCGATGAGGATTACGTTACGCCCGAAATCGTCAAGCGCAAGCAGGTCCCCATTATGGCAATGAACGAACGCGAGGCCATCGAACAGATGGAGCTGTTGGGGCATACTTTCTTCCTGTTCCGAGACATGATTACTGGTAAGGTCAACGTCCTCTACCGCCGCCGTGATGGCGCGTATGGCGTCCTCGCCCCCTACGACGCCTAATCGCTGAATGCTAGAACCAACGCCCCTTCATGGTCAGCCATGAGGGGGCGTTTTTTGCTTCCAACCGCCCCTTCAGGCTAAACAGCGTGTTTGACGTGCGTGCCACGCACTAGATAAATCCCATTCATCGCTGAACTTTGGTCGCTCGGCGCGACAACCACCCCATCAAATTGGACGGGGAGTCCAGCCGCCTCGAAGAAATCGGCACGGTCTTGGACTTGGAAATGCAGGTGCGGCTCAGTCGAATGACCAGAGTTCCCACAGCACCCGATGATTTGACCGGCAGCCACGCTATCCCCCATACGCACAGTGATGCTGCCGGGGATGAGGTGTGCCAGAAAGCTATATTCCCCTTCTGCATGGCGGATGGTGACAGCATTACCGGGGAAATGGCGCGTGAATACGTCCAGCCAACCGGTTCCGGGTGCGGGGGCATCACGCACCCCATCCACCACCGAGGTAATCACGCCATCGGCAGGCGCAAGGATGGGTGCGCTGTAACACAGATAATCTTCCGATTGCTTACCGTCGGTACGCCAGCGTTGGAGCGCATCATCGCTTATAACAAAGTCATAGGCGTAGCGCTGGGCGATGATGTCCCACGAGTGTGAGGTTTGGGCGTCTGGGCCACCATTGATGATGTACCACGTCCCATCGAATGGCAGGCGATAACGTGTGCGCTGCTGGTAACTTATTGGCTCATCAATGGCGCGCTGGCGCGCAAGGCCGTCACCCTTCATCTGGCGGATGGACTGCCGGAGCATGGAGGGCACAACCAACATGAGAACCGATGACAGCCCAATCCGCAGTGGAACCATCCACAGCGGGCGGGCGCTGGGGGACATCGGTTCTGGGCGGGCAGGAGCAGCACGTCGATTGCGGACGCCGTTAAAAATCTCTAAGGCGAATGGCACGAGGAAACACAAGTTCAAAAGGCGTAGGCCGGCTGGGAGGGCTGGAATATAGCCTGCAAAACCCACAAAACCCGCCAAATACCACCAACGATGGGACATTTCCATCCTTCCTTTTTCAGGGTCGAATGAATTAGCAGGAGCGACAGTGGATACATCAATATCTGCTAGATATTAGGAGCCTAAGGATGCCCCTTTAGAATCAGGTGAACATGGGATTATTTCCCCTGAAGCCTACCCATCGACCGGAAGATGATCGACCAGCGCCATATCAGCAATCTTCAGCGAGTCCGCCGCCAGCCAGCCCGATATTTTGCTGTTGAGGCTGAATTTATACCACCTTGCGTCCGCACTGCGGGCGGTCAGGTATACCCCCTGCCCCTCTAATACCTTCAACGGCAGCCCATTGGTGTCCAATACAGCGTCTCCACCCGGCGACGACAGCAGCGTATCATTTAATCGCACGCGGGCGCGTACCTGTACAGTTGATGGTGGTGCTGGGGTTGAAACCGATGAAGCAGGTTTGGCTACGGGGCCACCTAACTCCTCGACCGTCCATTTCAACAGCGCCATCTCCGTTTGCATCTCGCGCAGCATTTTCCTGTGCTGCGACAGTTCTCGCTGGGCATCAGCGCTCGCTTGATTAAGTTTGAGGGCCAGCGTAATCAGTTGTATCAAGGCTATATTACTAACAATCGCGGCGGCAGCTGAGATCAGGTTCAAGACAAACGTCCCAAAATCACTCACACCAAGGGCCATGAAGAACCACAGCCAATACAGCGCATTCAAGACTACCGCGATATAGGCTATGACTCGGGCAAGCCGCAGGATTCTGTAATTTCCCATGTTTCCCTCTTGTTTATGTTACTTTACGGCAAAATTGACAGCCGGGCAAAGCCACTTATTTGACTGGCGTATATTTCTTAATCTTTGTCACATTGACGTTACATTACATTCAAAGTATATTTCAAATAAGGTTTCTCGCTTTCGTCATATTGCTATAACAGCAGAATTCCAACAGGAGTGGATAAGTCCATGAAAAAGTCAAAGGTCTTGGTCGTCGAGGATGACGAGAAAATCCTCAAGCTCATCACCGATCATCTCACGCGCAGCGGGTTCGAGGTGGTTGGGATGGAGGACGGCCATTCGGCACTCGAACACATCCGCGACGAGGGGTTGCCCCACATCGCGTTGGTGGACCTGATGCTGCCCAACAACATGCACGGCTTCGAGTTCGCCAGCCGCCTCAAGACCATGGCCGATGTGCCAATTATCTTCGTGACGGCAGTGCGCGATACCGAGACGGTCGTTCAGGGTCTGAAGAAGTACGCCGAGGACTTCGTGGTCAAGCCGTTCGATGCCCGCGAGCTTGAGGCGCGCATTAAGGTGGTCTTGGCGCGGATGCCCAGCCTCGATTACGCCAACGAGCCGGTAGTCGAAATCGACTCACACCTCCAGATTGACTTCGCACACAACCGCGTCGTGCTGGATGGCAAGTCCATCAGCCTGACGCCGACTGAGTCGATTTTGCTGCACGTCCTGCTCCGCAACGCTGGGCGCGTGGTCGAAAACCGGATGCTGATTGCCCGCGTCTGGCCGGATGAGGATGTGTTCGAGGACACCCTGCGCGTTCACATGCACCGCCTGCGCCGCAAGCTGGAGGCCGACAGCCACCACCCGCACTACATCCGCACCGAGCGCGGCGTGGGCTATATGTTTACGGTCAAGCCGCCGCAGTCGTTCGGCAGTGACGAGTAATGTATTAATACCCCCTTTCTGGCGCGCTGGAAAGGGGGTTTTAGTGCGGTATGATGGGGTGTAGAGCGTAATGTGAGATTATCTCCATGGGGTGGCCTCAAACAAGGCGAAAATTTTGAAATGGTGTCAAGCCGATGGTTGGGGTGAGGACGTCGGGGCGCAGCGCGCTGCGCCCACCTGAGAATGCACCGCGTAGGATAAGGACTAGATGGACAGCACGGACAGCACATGTGCTGTCCATACAGGAAGCAATCTTCTCGCGCACTATATGAAAAAAGGCGCGGAATTATCCATGCTGTACGGACAGGGCATGCCCTGTCCGCTGATGGGATTTCCGTATTAGTTTATTAAAATGTATCAGAGGGCTTCA
>JALONW010000495.1 GCA_025454725.1 Anaerolineae bacterium | reverse complement strand
ATCGACAAGTGGGTGCGCTTCACCGAGCGCATGGCCTACTGGACCGACCTGCCCAATGCTTACATCACGTTCAAAAACGAATACGTCGAGAGCGTGTGGTGGGTCATCAAGCAGATGTTCGACCAAGGCCTCATCTACAAGGGCTTCCGCATCGTGCCGTTCTGCACGCGCTGCGGCACGCCCCTCAGCAGCCATGAACTGTCGCAGGGCTATGCGGATGTGAAAGACCCATCGGTCTATGTGCGCTTCGGCGTGAAAGACCAGCCGGGCGTGTCGTTCCTCGTCTGGACGACGACTCCGTGGACGCTGCCCGCCAACGTTGCGCTCGCAGTCGGCGCGGACATCGATTATGTGCAGGTCGAGGGCGCGGACGCCGACGGCAAGCCCGAACAGCTCATCTTGGCCGAGGCGCGCCTGTCGGCGCTCAAGAATGCTGACCAATATACCGTCGTCAAGAAGATGAAGGGCAGCGACCTCGCAGGGCTGCACTATACCCCGCTGTTCAACTACCTCCCGGTTGAGCAAGATTACGCCTACGTCGTGACTGGTGATTTCGTCAGCACGTCGGACGGCTCCGGCATCGTCCATATCGCGCCCGCCTACGGCGCAGACGACTTGACCGTCGGTCAAAAACTTGGCTTGCCGCTGCTGCGGACGACCCACCAAGACGGGCGCTTCATCGACGAGGTGACCGACTTTGCGGGAATGTGGTTCAAAGAGGCCGACCCGGAAATCATCGTCAACCTCAAGCGGCGCGGCCTGCTGTATAAGAGCGAGAAGTACGAACACAGCTACCCGCACTGCTGGCGCGACGGTACGCCGCTGATGTACGTCGCCCGCGACAGTTGGTACATCCGCACCACCGAGCGCCGCCAAGACATGATTGACCTCAACCAGACCATCAACTGGGTTCCCAGCCACGTTCGTGACGGTCGTTTTGGCAACTGGTTGGACGAACTGAAGGACTGGTCGCTGGGTCGTGAGCGCTACTGGGGGACGCCGCTGCCCATCTGGGTCGATGACCAAACCGGCGAATTGGCCTGCGTCGGCAGCGTGGAAGAACTCAGCAAGCTGACCGGCAAAGACCAGTCGGCGCTGGACTTGCACCGCCCGTATGTCGATGACATCAGTTTCCCCAACCCCAGTGGCAAGGGCGGAACGATGCGCCGCGTGCCGGAAGTCATCGACGTGTGGTTTGACAGCGGCGCGATGCCGGTGGCACAGTGGGGCTACCCTGCGCACAACAAAGATACGTTTGAGGAACAGTTCCCCGCCGATTACATCTGCGAGGCGGTGGACCAGACTCGCGGTTGGTTCTACACCCTGCACTCCATCAGCTCGATGACCTTCAAGAGCGTGGCGTACAAGAATGTCATCTGCCTCGGCCACCTGTTGGACGGCAACGGCGAGAAGATGAGCAAGAGCAAGGGCAACGTCGTAGACCCGTGGGACGTGATGAACACCCACGGCTCGGACGTGATGCGCTGGTATATGTACACGTCGGGCGCGCCGGGTGATACCCGCCGCTTCTCGGTGGACTTGGTGGGGGAGGCCGCCCGCCAGTTCTGGAGTACGCTGTGGAACACCTACAGCTTCTTCGTGACCTATGCCAACATCGCCAAGTGGACGCCGGCCAGCGCCGCGCCCGCCGTGGCTGACCGTGACCCGCTGGACGTGTGGCTGTTGGCCGCGCTGCATGAGCTGGTCAGCGACGTGACGACTGCCTTCGAGACCTATGACGTGCCGGGGGCGACCCGCCCGATTCAGGCGTTCACCGAGCTGCTGTCCAACTGGTACGTCCGCCTCAGCCGCCGCCGTTTCTGGGATGGTGACCCGGCGGCGATGGCGACGCTATACGAAGCGCTGACCACCGTCGGCAAGCTGATTGCGCCGACCATGCCGTTCTTCTCGGATTACCTGTACCGGGCGCTGGTTGTGCCGTTCGATGCCGATGCGCCGGAAAGCGTCCACCTGTGTGACTGGCCGACCGCCAACGCCGCGCTCATCGACCGCACGGCGCTCGACGAGATGGCCGTGGCGCAGCGCTTGGTCAGCTTAGGCCGCGCCGCCCGTGAAGCTGCCGAAATCGGCGTGCGTCAGCCGCTGGCGGCGGCGCTGTTCGTCGGGCGCGGCAAGGCCGACGCTGAAGCCGTCCGTAAGCTGGGTGGCCTCATCTCGGCGGAACTGAATGTCAAGCGCGTCGAGATGCTCGACGGCGCGGGCGATATGGTCTCGTACAAGCTCAACCCGCTGCCCGCCGCTCTGGGCAAGAAGTTCGGAAAAGATTTCCCGAAAGTTCAAAAAGCCCTGCGTGAAGGCACGCCCGACGACGTGCGCGCATGGGCGCAGGCGCTTCAGCGCGGCGAAAACGTCACCGTCACGCTGGACGGCACGGCCTACGAGGTCACGCCCGCCGAGTGTGAGGTCAAGCAGGGCGGCGCAGAGGGCTACGCGGTGGCTGAGGACATGGGCTACCTCGCGGCGGTCGATACCCGCCTGACCGATGAACTGCGCGCCGAAGGCTTGGCCCGTGAGGTCGTCCGGCGCGTGCAGGACGCCCGCCGCAAGGCCGGTTTCGAGATTGAAGACCGCATCCACCTCGTTTACACGGCGTCGGACGGGCTGGCGGCGGCCATCGAGACCTATAAGGACTCCATCGCCGAGGAGGTTTTGGCACTTTCTGTCAATCCCACCGAACC
>JALONW010000119.1 GCA_025454725.1 Anaerolineae bacterium | reverse complement strand
GATCCGCTCACTGGACTATGTGACCAGCGCCCGCGCCCTCGGCGCATCGGCCTTCCGCATTATGTTTGCCCACATCGCCCCCAACCTGATCTCGATCCTTGTGATCGTCCTCATGCGGAGCATCGGCGGCCTCATGCTGGCCGAGGCAGCTCTCAGTTTCCTCAACTTCGGCGTTCAGCCGCCCACCGCCACTTGGGGAAATATGCTCACCGGCGCTCAGGAATACATCGCTACGCCAGAAGGTGTCTACCTTATCCTTCCGCCCGGCCTGTGCATCTGGGTGGCCGTGCTGTGCCTCTACGTCATCGGCGACGGCCTGCGCGACGCCTTCGACCCCGCCTCAAACAAGTAATATCAAACAAAAAACTCCCTCATCGATGTTTTCGATGAGGGAGTTTTTCGTGCTAGTAGGGCTTAGCGGAGTTCCGCCAGCAGCACATCAGCCATCGAGCGCTCGAAGATGAAGCCGGTGAACTGCTCCATAATCACGCCGGGGGTAAACGCAAAGCCCGCCGGGATGGTGACTTCAATCTTGATGACGAACGAACCACGGTTCAGGAACACCCGCCCGCGCAGCGCCGTATCATCATTGCACGCGGACCCCGCGCCACCATAGACCGGGTTGCCGAACGCTAGCTCAGAGACATCGGTCAAGTCGCCAGCCACACCAAACGAGGCCAACGCCGGGTCAGCCAGCATTGCTTCAGCCTCAGTTACACTGGGGGTCTTATAGACAGTGTACGACGACACATAGAACGGGACCAGCGCCCCGTCACAGGCGGCATTGGTCATCTGCACATCAACGGCGTACTCGACACCGTGCGTCTCCAGCAGAGGAGCGACCGCGCTCGAAACACCACTGGCCGCTGCCGCTTCTTCCGGCGTCAGCACCGTCGTCGTCAGCCCAATCAACTCTGGCCCGACCGCAGCACCCAGCAGTGCCTCAAAGGTCTCGCGCACGCTCCCCTCAGACAGCACCGCCGCCACATCATCAGCGGTAGGCGCTTCCGGCACTTCATACGAGGTCGCCACCGTCTCCGGCTCAGTGACGATTAGCACCGTCTGGAGCGTGGTCGCGTCACCACCGGCCTCTGGGTCACGGATTTGGATGTCCAAAACGTTCGCCTGACCCTCCAAGACCTCGCCAAAGATGGTGTGGCGGTAATCGAGGTGCGTGGTCGGCGCAGTCGTGATGAAGAACTGCGAGCCATTCGTCCCACGCCCATCCTGTGACTGTCCAGCGTTCGCCATCGCCAGCCAACCGGGGCGCGCAAACGTCAGGAACGGCGTCACTTCGTCATCAAACTGGTAACCGGGACCACCGCGCCCCGTACCCTCCGGGTCGCCGCCCTGCGCCATGAAACCCTCGATGACGCGGTGGAAAATGGTCCCGTTATAGAAGTTGTTCTGCGCGAGGAAAACGAAATTATTCACCGCCTCCGGCGAATATTCCTCCAGAAGGTCGATATAGATAGGCCCCGCATCGGTACAGAACACGGCGCGGTAATCGACGCCTTCCTCAAGCACCTGCTCCGGCGCGGCATAGCTCTGGGTCTCTGGCGCGACCGGCTCCGCCGCCGCACACAGTTCCTCAGGCGTCAGCGCCGCATCTTGGGCAAAAGCCGCGCCGCCGACCACCACACACAGCGCTGCAACCACCAACAAACGTAACATTCGGGTCAAGGTACACTTCTCCTCTAAACTGGATACCCTCTGATTGTACCCCCACCCCACAACTCGGCGCGAGGGCGCTATCTATACGCTGGCTAATCGCCCGCCACCGGCAGGTCATAAGCCTCATCGTCGGCAAACTGGCGTTGATAAAGCTCGGCGTACAGGCCGCCCTTTTTGAGCAGTTGCACGTGGTTGCCCTCCTCGACCACCTTCCCACGCCGCATCACCAAAATCCGGTCGGCCTCGCGGATGGTACTCAGGCGGTGCGCGATGACGATGCTTGTGCGCGCAGCCATGACCTGCTTCAGGCCGCGTTGAATGAGCAGTTCCATCTCGGTATCGATGTTGCTGGTCGCCTCGTCCAACACGAGGATGCTGTCCGGGTTGTGCAGCAGCGCCCGCGCCAGCGCCAAAAGCTGACGCTGACCCTGCGACAGATTTCCGCCGCCCGGCAGCAGTTTGAAGTCATACCCGCCCGGAAGCCGCTCAATGAACGGCGCAGCGCACGCCAAGCGTGCCGCTTCCACCATCTTCTCATCGCTGATATTGTTGTCGAACAGCTTGAGGTTCTCGGCCACCGTCCCATAGAAACAGTACGGCGACTGCGGTACGACCATCACATACCGGCGCAGTTCCTCGTTCGACAGCTCGCGCACGTCCACGCCGTTAATCTTGACCGCACCGCCCGTCACGTCGTAGAAACGCGCCAGCAGCCCCGCCAGCGAGGTCTTGCCTGCGCCCGTCGCCCCAACAATCGCTACGCTCTGGTTGGCAGGGATATGCACATCAATCCCGCGCAGCACTGGAGTATCCGGGTCATAACCAAACGTCACATTATCGAACGTCACGGACAGGCCGCCCGTTGGCTCAACCTTGGTCGGCTGTTCCGGCTCGACAATCTCGCTGTCCACCTTCAACAGCCGCGCCATGCGCTCACCCGCCGCCAGAGCCATCTGAATCTGCGAAAACTGCTCGGCCAGCATCAAAATCGGCTCGAACGTCCGGCGCGAATACTGAATCATCGCCAGCACCACCCCGATGGTCGCCCAGCCGTTGACGATGCCTAGTCCGCCGCCGATGAGCGTCATGCACAGCCCCGCCGACGAAAGCGCCATGTTAATCGATGCATAGCGCGTGTACTGGTCGCGCAGCGTGATGTGGGTGTCGCGGTGTGCCCGGTTCACGGTGTCGAAATCCTCACGGCTCTGCTCTTGCTGCCCGAAAAGCTGAACAATCAGCATCCCGTTCATCTGCTCGTTGGTATACGCGAGGTAATCACCCGCCACCTTGTGAAGCTGACCCGACATTGCCCGAATCGCCTTGCGGAAGTAGATGGTCGCTCCCACCATAATCGGCAGCACCGCCAGCGCAAACAGCGCCATCTGCCAGTTAAGCAGGAACATCGCCACCACCAGCCCAACCAGCGTCAGCAGGCTCGACAGCACCATGACAATACTGGTCGAGAGCAGTTCCGTCAGCGCCTCGACATCGGTCGTCAGGCGCGCCACAATCTGGCCGACTGGCGTCGTATTGAAGTAGCGCATATCCAGCCGCATGATGTGGTCAAACAGCCGCTGGCGAACCCCGACCAGCGCGTTCTGACCGACCATCTGGAGCAGATACGTGTGGTAAAAGCGCATCCCGAAAATCAGCGGCACAACTGCCATATACACGACCGCAATGGGTGCAAGCGCGTCAGCGTTGCCGTTGGCAATCGGGCCGTCCACCGCCTGCTGAATTAAAAACGGCGGCAGCAGCGACAGCAACGACACCCCCACCAACAGCAGGAACACCAGCACCAAATGCCAAACATACGGCTTCAAAAACAGGCTCAACATCCACAGCAGATAGCGGTCGGACGGGTCGAAGCCTTCCTGCGGGGTATTCTGGTCTTTCGTCATCACACTCATCTTCATCATCCCCTTATTCGGCCTCGACGTCCATCTCACGCTCCACCAGTTTGGCGTAGAACCCGCCCGACGCCACTAGCGAATCGTGTGTACCGTCCTCGACCACCCGTCCCTCGTCCATCACGATAATCCGGTCAGCGTCTTTTACGGTCGCCACCCGGTGCGCGATAATGATGCTGGTGCGCGTCTTCAGCACCCGCCGCAAATCGCCCAAAATATCTGCCGCCGTATGTGTATCCACACTCGACAGCGCATCATCCAGCACCAACACCGCCGGACTGCGGATAATCGCCCGCGCAATCGCCACGCGCTGCTTCTGACCGCCCGACAGCATCACGCCGCGCTCACCCACCATCGTCTCAAGCTGCTTGGGAAGCTGCGGCAGGTCATTGGACAGCCGCGAGATTCGGATGGCCTCGTTGAGCGTAT
Source organism: Anaerolineae bacterium (assembly GCA_025454725.1). Classification (GTDB taxonomy): domain Bacteria; phylum Chloroflexota; class Anaerolineae; order Aggregatilineales; family Phototrophicaceae; genus Flexicrinis. Next base: position 6,253 of record JALONW010000119.1, on the reverse strand, counting down.
TGTCATCGGCCTCCCGCCCCATCAGCACGTTATCGCGCAGTTGACGGCTGAACAGAAAGGTCGATTGCGGCACATAAGCCACTTGTGCGCGCACATCGTCTAGCAGCATATCACGCACGTCCACGCCGTCAATCAGCACCCGCCCAGTCGTCGGGTCATTCACCCGCGCCAATAGGTTGACCAATTGGGTCTTACCGCTGCCGGTCGGCCCGACAATCGCCACCACTTCACCGGCTTTAATCCTGAGGTCAACACCGCGCAGCACCGCCGCGCCGTCCAGCGTCAGACTGACGCGCTCGAACACGACCTCACCGCGCACAGTTTCCAACGGGGCCGCCTCAGGTTTCGACGCGACCTTGGTTGGCTGAGTTAGCGGCGCAAGCCGGTTCAGCGCAGCCTTGGCCTGCTGCCAGCGCTGATAAACCGTACCAAGGTTTAACAGCCACACGCTGACCGTGCCAAGGTAAAGCAGAAAGCTGGTGAAATCACCAACGCTCATCTGACCATTAATCGCCGACAGACCGCCCAACATCACCACCACCGCCGCCGTAAATTCGCTGATACCGTTGGGAATCATGCCTACCGGCTCATTGCGCCGACGGAAGTGCAGCCACTTGTCGCGGTAAAGTTCGTTCTCGTGCCGATACTGCTCTGAAAAACTGGACTCTTTGCCTGTGGTCTTAATGGTCTGAACACCGCTGACCGAGTCCTGCACAATCCCTGCCAAAACACCGGCTTGGTCCTGCACCTTCTCGCTGATTGGTGCTAAGGCCATCCCAGCCCACACCTGAAGCGCCGTCGAACCACAGAGGATGATAAAAACCATTAACGTCAGTGGTAGGTTGACCAGCGCCAATAGGACAAAGGTCGTCAGCAGCATGAAAATTGCTGTCCCCGTCCGCAGGAAACCCAGCGCATTCAGCCGCCAGATGACCATCATGTCGTTGTGCATCCGCGAAATCAGGTCGCCGCTGGGGTAGCGCTTATAGAAGTCTTGGTCCAGCGTCAGCAGGTTATCGAACAGCGACCGGCGTAGGTCATAGTCCACCGAATACGCCACCTCGCCACTGTAGAAGCGTAGTTGGTTAAACGCGAAGATGCTCACCGCCGCCAGCGCCACAATCGCGCCAACGAAGCCGAGGATTACATCCATCCCCGCCCCTTCTTGGATACGGTTAATCAACTGACCAATTAGGTAAGGTTCGCCAGCGGTCGTCACGCCCGCCAACATCCCATACCCAATCGACCGAACCGCCGCCTTCCGGTGACGCATCACCCGCGCCATCAACCAGCCCAAATTGACCGGCTCAACCTGTGTCGCTACTGCCATAAAAACATCCCTTCCAACCTCACAGTGACCCAAAACTTACAGCCACACGGCCTCGTCTCCACATTTACAGTTTTCACGTCTTGTGGGCTGTTTGGCCTTTTGCCTTCAGCAACAAACCATTCCACAAGAGGCGCTAGATTTTAAGCTCATCACTCATCACTTATCACTTGCAACCGGAGATTCCAGTGATTTGCGACTCACTGACCTTAGTTATCCTACTAAGCGCCCACCCGACCAATTAGAACCAATCTCAACGCTCCCACCTCACGCATAACGCAAAACATACCCAACATGCTTCTACCTTGTCGTTGACAAAGATTAAGGGTTTCTGTAAAATGCGCCCCAATCTCAAAGGGGATAACTCAGAAACAGCGCCTGCGCCGGGCCTGTGCTTTCGCGGGAACAACACGAAATTTTAGTTTTCTTGCCCAAGTGCGTGTGACCGACTCGGCATCTCAGAAACCATGAGCTGACCGAGTTTTCTGTTGTATATACACCCCGCGAGAACAATTTGGTCCGGAGGGTTTCCCGATATGTTCAACGTTTCAAGCCTACCCAGCGAGCTGGATTTCGAGGCGCTCCTTGAAGAGTCGTTCTCCCAGTCAACCTTCGAGCGCGGTGACACCATCACCGGCACGGTGCTGTCCGCCAGCCACAAGGGCCTCATTGTCGGCGTCGGGTCGATGCGTGACGGTTTCGTTGACCGCACCGACATTGAGCGTCTCGCCATGGAGCCGACCGATTTCGCCATCGGCCAAGAGATTGATGTCACCATCCTCCGCATGGAAGACGACGACGGCAACCTCGTCCTCTCCATCTCGCAGGCGCGCCAGAGCGAGGACTGGAAGAAGGCCGAAGAACTGCTGGAGAAGCAGGAAAATTGGCAGGGCTTCGTCTCGGATGCCAACCGGGGCGGCCTCATCATCCTGTTCGGCAATGTGCGCGGTTTCGTTCCTGCCAGCCACGTCTCAGACCTGCCCCGTGGCCTCGGTGAAGATGAGCGTCGTACTTACCTCTCGCGCCTCGTCGGTGAACCCATCAGCCTCAAGGTCATCGAGGTCAACCGCAAGCGCCGCCGCCTGGTCTTCAGCCAGCGCGAAGCGCAGCGCGATACCCGCGATGCTCGCAAGGAATCGCTGTTGGGCGAGCTGAAGGAAGGCGAAATCCGCACTGGTATCGTCAGCGGCCTGCGCGATTTCGGCGCATTCGTTGACCTCGGCGGCGCAGATGGCCTCATCCACATCTCGGAACTGGCTTGGCACCGCGTCAAGCACCCCAAGGAAGTCCTCAACGTCGGCGACCAAGTTACCGTCTACGTCCTGCGCCTCGACGACGAGGGCAAGCGCATCGGCCTCAGCCTCAAGCGTCTCCAGCCCAACCCGTGGTCGATGGTCGAGGAGATGTACCACATCGGCCAGCTCGTCAGTGGCACCATCTCACGTCTTGCCGATTTCGGCGCGTTCGTCAGCATGGAGCCGGGCATCGAAGCCCTGCTGCACGTCAGCCAAATCAGCGCGCCGCCCCCCAGCCACCCGTCACAGGTGGTCTATGAGACTCAGCACCTGCTCATGCGCGTCATCAGCATCGAGCCGGACAAGCAGCGCCTCGGCCTCAGCCTGAAGGACATCTCGGATGAAGAGCGCTTTAGCTGGCAGGAACAGAACCCCAGCAAGCAGCTCTCCCCCATGATGACCCAAGCCAACGCTGGTAACGCCGTCCTTGCTGAGGTACAATCAGAAGAGGTTGAGATCGAGGCTGGTGTCGAGGCAGAAGCCGAAAACACCACCGCCTAATCGAAGAGAATGCTATGGGCGGCTGCCAAACCCAGCCGCCCATTCATGCCTAATCCCATCACGAAAGGGGGTGAAACTGCATGGCAACTGTCCGTCTTAAGCCCAACGAATCGCAAGAGCAACTGCTCCGCCGCTTCCGCAAGCGCGTCACCAACGCTGGCATCCTGAGCACCATCCGCCGCAAGCGCTGGCACATCAGCAAGAGCGAGCTGCGCCGCATCGAAGAGAAAAAGGCCATCCGCCGCTCCCGCCGCCGCCTGTCCAAGGGGTCGGGCCGCTAAACGGAATCGCCTAAGCAACGGCAAGCCACGCCCCATCTAAAACCGGGGCGCGACCCGCGCAAACCGTTCACCGCTGCCGGGTACACCCATCTGGCAGCGGTTTTTTCGTGGGGATGTAAAACCTCCCCGCCCCAATTTCCCGTCTAAACCAAACCCACATCAGGAGCTGTATGGCCGACGATAAAGATAAGATTGAAGTAGAAGGCACGGTCGTCGAGGCACTGCCCAATGCCCAGTTCATGGTCGAGCTGGACAACAAGCACCGCATCCTCGCCTACCTGTCCGGTAAGATGCGTAAGTTCTACATCCGCATCGCCCCCGGCGATAAGGTGCGCGTCGAAATGAGCGTCTACGATCCGACCCGTGGCCGCATCATCTTCCGCCACCGCGACGGTGGCCGCCCTACCACTCCTACCGAGTAAGGCAGCCATCCCTCGGCGCGTTAGCTTTGGGGCTTCTCGCCCCAATGCACCGCCATCGTGCCAAACATGAACGTCTTATACCCGACGTTCTTCATCCCCACTTCCTCCATCAGCGCCGCAAGTTCTTGCGGCGTTTTGAAGGCCGTTGTCGATTCCGGCAGGTACTTATAGGCGTCCGCCCCCTGCTTGCCGCTGATAATCCGCCCCAGCGTCGGGATGCCATATTTCAGGTATGCGATAATGAACGGGCGCAGCAGGTTCTTCGGCGGCGGCGACGTGTCGAGGATGACCACCCGGCCACCCGGCTTCATCACGCGAAGCTGTTCGCGCAGCGCCTGACGGATGTCAATCACATTCCGCACGAGGTAGCCACTGACCACCGCATCGAAAGCCTCGCTCGGCAGCGGCAGGTACATCGCGTCCGCCCCCAGCCACTCCACGCCCTGCCCCGGCTCGGTCCGCTTCCCGACGAACATCATCGGCAGCGCAAAATCTGCGCCGACCACCCGTGATGTCGGCTGCACCTTTTTGGCTTCGAACGCAATATCCCCTGTCCCCGTGGCGAGGTCCAACACTACCCCACCGGGCGGAATCTGCGCTTTTGCCACCACGAACCGCCGCCACGCTTGATCCTGTCCCAGCGTCATCACCCGGTTCATCACGTTATAACGCTCGGCGATCCGCCCAAACATATTCTGGACGTAGGCCGATTTCTCTTCACCTTGCAGCTTTGCACCCATCGCCGCGCCCTTCTGTGTTATTTTTCACGAATGGCCGTCATTATACCCAACACCCCCACCCCATGCGATGAACAATCGGTGAGCGTGACACACCTGTACCGACAGGGAATGCCCCCTGTCATCGCTGTCCATCTGGCCTATTTGCAAACACGCCGCTCATCACCCATCACTCAGTCTGCCCCAGCCGCCGCCGCCCGGTGTCTCGATTTCGACCCAATCACCCGCTGACAGGTCGAGGGTGGCTTTGGCAGGCAACGTGATTTCCCCTTTGCGACGTGAGCGCACACGGTTCGCGCCGGGCTGACCTGCGCCGCCGCCCTGCGTGCCATACGGGGATACCCGCCGCCGTTCGGCATTGATGGTGACAGTGGCAGGCGCCAGCAGTTCATACACGCGCTTAATTCCGTCGCCGCCTCGGTGGATTCCGTCGCCACCCGACCCGTCGCGCAGGCTGTAGGCCCACACACGCACCGGGAAGGCCGGTTCCAGCGTCTCGACGGGGGTGTTGCGGGTGTTCGTCATGTGGCTGTGCCGCCCGCTGAGACCGTCACCGGCTGGCCCTGCGCCGTGGCCGCCGCCGATGGTCTCGTAGTAGACCCGTCCGCCCGCGCCGATAGTGATATTGTTCATCGTCCCTTGGCTCGCGGCTGGGATTCGGTCAGGGGCGGCCAGCGCCAGCGCTCCCATTACACAATCAACCACGCGCTGACTGGTCTCGGTGTTGCCGACCGCCACCGCCGACGGGAAGGTCGCCGCCAGCAGACTCCCTTCAGGGATAACCACATCAATCGGCACGAAACTACCGTCGTTTACCGGCACATCTTCATCGGCCAGCAGGCGAACACAGTAGGCCACCGCCGAGCGCGTCACCGCCTCCACAGTGTTGATGTTTCCGCGTACCTGCGCGATGGTCCCATTGAAATCGACCGTCAGCCGCCCGGCGTGAACCGTGAGGGTGGCGCGCAGGCCGAGTAATTTTTGGCGCTGACCGTCACCCTCCATCACGTCACCGAAACGGTAAACACCTTCCGGGAGCTGGCGAATCACGGCTTCGGTCATGCGCTGGGCGTAATCGATGAGCGCGCCGACATGCTCATCCAGCAGCGCACGCCCGTGCTGCGCGACCATTTCGCTCAGGCGCGCCGCGCCGAGGCGGTTGGCGGCTAACTGCGCCTCGAAATCGCCGATTCGCTCGGTCGCGCCGCGTGAGTTGGCAGTCAGCAGCGTCATTACTCCAGCGTTGAGCTTCCCGGCTTCAACCAGTTTAATTGGCGGAATGATGATGCCCTCTTGGTAGAGTTCAGTACTCAGTGGCAGCGACCCCGGCGACATACCGCCCACGTCGGCGTGGTGCGCCCGCGAAGCGACGAAAAAGGCGACTTCACCGGCTACGATGACGGGCGAAACCATCGTGATATCCGGCAGGTGAGAGCCACCGTGATAGGGGTCGTTCAACACGACGACATCCCCTTCGGCCAGTGTCTTGAACGCTGCCAGCGCCGCCCGCACCGAGGCGGGCATACTGCCCAGATGGACGGGGATATGGGCAGCCTGCGCGACCATCCGCCCCGCGCCGTCGAACACCGCGCACGAATAATCCAGCCGTTCGCGGATGTTGGGGCTAAAGGCCGCCCGTTGGAGCGTCGCGCCCATTTCCTCGGCGACTGAGGCAAATAGGTTGCCAAAT
>JALONW010000118.1 GCA_025454725.1 Anaerolineae bacterium | reverse complement strand
GAAAAGACCTACGTGGCCGGGGCGTTCCCCAGCGCGTGCGGCAAGACCAACTTCGCCATGCTCATCCCGCCTGCTGGCTTGGACGGCTGGAAGGTGACGACGGTCGGTGACGACATCGCGTGGCTGAAGCCGGGCGCAGATGGCCGCTTGTACGCCATCAACCCAGAGGCCGGTTACTTCGGCGTCGCGCCGGGGACGAACTACAAGACCAACCCCAACGCCATGAAAAGCATCGAAGCCAACACCATCTTTACCAACGTTGCGCTGACCGATGAAGGCGACGTGTGGTGGGAGGGGATGGACGGCGCGCCGCCCGCCCATGCCATCGACTGGCAGGGCAACGACTGGACGCCGGACAGCGGTCGCAAGGCCGCCCACGCCAACTCGCGCTTCACCGCGCCGGGCTACCAGAACCCTGTCATCGACTCTGAGTGGGAAAACCCCGTCGGTGTACCGATTAGCGCGATTATTTTCGGTGGCCGCCGCAGCACGGTCGTCCCGCTGGTCTACCAGCCGATTAACTGGGCGTTCGGTGTCTACGCTGGTGCAACGATGGGGTCAGAGATGACCGCCGCAGCCTTCGGTAAGCTAGGCGAGGTGCGCCGCGACCCGATGGCGATGCTGCCCTTCACCGGCTACCACATGGCGAGCTACTTCAACCACTGGTTAGATATGGGCCGCAAGGTCTCGCAGCCGCCGCGCATCTTCAACGTCAACTGGTTCCGCAAAGACGCCGATGGTAAGTTCCTGTGGCCGGGTTTCGGTGAAAACATGCGCGTCCTGAAGTGGATTGTTCAGCGCGTCAACGGTCACGCCCGCGCCGTCGAAGGCCCATTGGGCTACGTCCCAACCTATGATGATATTGACTGGGCGGGGCTGGACTTCAGCCGCGAACAGTTCCATGAACTGATGTCCATCGACCGTGCTGACTGGCAGCAGGAAATCCTCCAGCACGAGGAGTTGTTCATCCGCTTGTACGACCGCCTGCCGAAGGAGTTCCTCGCCATCCGCGAACTGCTCCTCAGCGGCCTGTGGCGCAGCCCGCAGCACTGGGAACTTCCGGACTACGCCCACAACCACTAACGCGCCCCATGGGGCGAACCCCCTTCACATGCCGCCCTTGCCGTCCAACCGGTGGGGGCGGCTGTTTTAGTTTTTAGTTGTAAGTGATGCGTGATGAGTTTAAAGCCCAATGGCAAATGCCTAGAATTTATCTCATCACTTCAGACTCATCACTCATCACTTTTTGAAGATTAGCTCCCCAACCCCAGCAGGCCGCGCAGGAATCGACCGAGCAGGTCGGGTTCAGGTTCGGGCGTCGGTTCGGGCGTCGGGAACGGGTCAACCGGCGGGAAGTTGGGGTCAATCGGCGGCTCCTCAACGAAGATGGCAGTCGCCTCCATCTCGCGGATAATCTGGCGCGGCTGGTTGAGTGCGTCGATGTAATTGATGGTGACGGTGATGGTCATCGGCCCTTCTTCCAATGGCATGACCATCGCGTTGATGCTTGCTTCCTCATTGGTCTTCTTGGTCCCGATGAACTGCTCTGCGCCCTCAATGACCTCGCCGTTTTCAGCGGTGATTTGGACCGTCCGCAGGTTCACATCGTTTGCGCCGTCGTTGATAGCGGTCAGTGACACACTGACCGGCTGACCGGTCATCACTTCCAGTGGGACGGGCGATAGGTCAATGAAGCGGAGCTGGGGAAGCTGGATAACGATGACGCTGGCGGTCAGTGAGCGGGTGACGACCTCGCCCGCGAGGTCGATGTAGCGGAGTGTGACGGGCAGGCCGTACACGCCACTCTTGACGCTGCCGTCCACGATGAAGGCTTGTTCGAGCGTAGCGCTCCCACCGTCTGCCGTCAGCGAACCGACATAGACCGTCCCGCCGGTCCCCAGCGGCGCGAAGGTGGTACTGGGCGTGGTCGAGCCACCGCCCCCACCGCCACTTCCGCCATCACCGGGGTCCGTGACCGTCCCGAATGTGACGAGCAGGTCTTGGGCATCGCTTTTGCCGGTGTTGGTCAGCGACAGTGACATGGTAAAGGTGTCACCGGGCGCAAGCGGGTCCTTATCAACTGCATACGAATCAAGCAGGATGAGCGCCTCTTGCAGGTCGGCGCGGGCGACCGTCAGCGTCAGGTTGCCGGTGGCTTCTTTGGCCTCACCGCCCTGTAAGTAGGTGATGGTCAAGGCTTGTGGCTGCGGTCCAGCTTTCGCCGCCGAGGCAACGACCAGTTCAGCGGCCAGTGTCTTGGTCTCCCCCGGTGCGATGTCGCCCAGCGGGAAGCTGTCACCCGACGGCCCAGCCAGCAGTACCGCCCCTTCGCCGCCGTTGACGCGCAGGAGCGCCTGTGAGGCCAGTGCCGTACCACTGTTGGTGACTTGGATGGTCAAAATTGCCAGTCGCCCCGGTTGCAGCGGATTGGGTGTGACTTGGTAGCCCGTGATTGTGACCTGCGACGACTGCGGGTTGTTGATGACCTGCACGGTGGTCGTCGAGGAGGTCTCGTAGTTCTCCGCCGAGAAGTCGGTGAAGTCGAATTGCAGGGTCATCAGGTTGGGGCCGGTGGGCGTGTCCGACATCACCACGCCGTTGAGCGCAACGACGAACGACATCCCCGGTGTCAGGTCGGGCAACCTCGCCACCGACTCCGAGCTGCCCGGCAGGAATTTCCCCGTTGGGTCCAAAGCAACCAAACCACCCAGCGAGGTTCGGTTGCCGATGTTGGTCACGGTGAAGATGACCGAGAACGGCTCGCCTGCCCGCACGGGGCTGGGCTGTACCTGATAGTCCTGCGCGACCAGTTGGGGCTGTCCGGGGGGCGGGGTCGGCGGCTGGGCGGTCGGGATGTCTTGCGCCGCCGCACCCCATGTCACGCCGATACCGACCAGCATCAGCGCGGCCAGCAATAATGCTGTCCAGCGCGCTTTGTTGGGTTGAAAGTGTTTCATGATTCTTGCATCCTTCTCTACTTCAAGTGATGAGTGATGGGTGGCGAGTGATAAGTGAACCTCACCCCGCAAATCTCCCCTAACTTAGGCGAACGATTCCGCATTGGGTGTATCTTCTCATATCCAGCGAATTTCCAAACGTCCGCTCATCACTCATCGCTTCCTGCTCACCACTCATCAGAAATGGCCGCCCTGCCCTTCACGGTCTTCGACGATGCGCCCGTCGCGCAGCGTCACCACCCGGTCGGCGTAGCTGGCGACGCCGGGGTCGTGCGTCACGATAATCACAGTCTTACCCTGTTCCGAGGCCAAGCGGCGGAACAGCGTCATTACATCGCGCCCGGTACGACTGTCCAGCGCGCCAGTCGGTTCGTCGCCCATTAGCACAGGCGGGTTATTGAACAGCGCCCGTGCAATCGCCACGCGCTGCTGCTGACCGCCCGAAAGCTGGTTCGGTTTATGGTCAAGCCGGTCGCCCAACTTGAGGATAGACAGCAGGCGGGCGGCGCGCTCCTCGCGCTCCTCCCCCGGCGTCCCTGCAAATACCCCCGGCAGCGCGACGTTCTGCTGCGCGGTCATGCTGGGGATGAGATGGAAGGCTTGGAACACGAAACCGATGGTCTCGCGCCGGAAGGTCGCCAGTTCCTCACCGGTCATCGCGTCCAGCCGCCGCCCCCCGACCTCGATTGCCCCGCCCGTCGGTCGGTCAAGGCCGCCCATCAGGTAAAGCAGTGTCGATTTGCCCGACCCACTCGGTCCCATGATGGCGATGAACTGCCCGCTGGGGATGCTGATACTCACCTCGTCCAGCGCCGTCACCTGCTGGTGGCCGAGGATAAACTGTTTGCTCACGCTCTGCCCGATGAACATCGGGCGTACCTGTGCAGCCATGATGCTTCGTCTCCCCGCGCCCGCTAGGGGAGCGGTTCGCCGCGCTCACCTTCGACGGGCGGGGAGCTGGGGCGCTCCGCTCCCGGTTCTGGGGTGAACTCGACTGGCATCCCGGTCATCGGGTCGATGGGCTGGCCAGTGATAGGGTCGAACATCATCCCGGTTTCGGGGTCAATCATCATCTCGCCGTCCATACCCATGTCCTCAGTTTCTGGCGCGGCTTCTGGCACAGTCACTTTCCCAGACGCCACCGGGAGGACGACCTGCGCGACCACCCAGATGACAATCACGACCGGGACAATATAGATTTTGCCGTCGAGGGCGTGACGTGCGCCGTAGTAGGCCAGCGCGATGCTCCACACCCAGAACAGGGTGAATTTGCCCGCCAGCGAGAGCGTGACCGCCTGCAACAGCGGCGGCATCGTGTTATAGAAGTCGAGGTCGGGCAGCAAACCAGCCAACCCCTGCGCGCCCGGCTGACCACCGCCTGCGTAGTACAGCAGTTGGATGACGGCCATCAACGCCAGCGGGACTGTCGCCCACACAGCTACTTGAAACCCGACACCCAGCTTGGGCGCAACCCCGTTGAACATCGGAACGACTGTCAGGATTAGCGCCAGTGTCGTCCAGCCGACCACCACATCCGCGCCGACCAGCAGCGCGGTCGTCAGGTCATCGGTGGTGGTGCTGGCAGTCGGTCCGCCGCCGCCCGTGTTGGGGTCAACACCCGGCGGCGGACCGCCAAAGTCGCCGCCACCACCGAACTCCCCGCCAAAGTCACCCCCGCCGTCAAACTCACCACCGAGGCCGGGGTCAAATGGGATTTCGCCGGATAGGTCGCCGCCTGCGCTGGCCGCCGAGAGGGTCTGGTGGCGCACAGCCACCACGCCCATCAGCGCCAGTATCAGCAGCGCAGCCACCATCCACTGGCGGGACTCGCCAGCCGGGGGCAGCGTGCGGAAAAACAGCACCGGGCGCATCAGCACGGTGGTAAATTGTTGGACAAGGCTGCGCGGGCGCACCGGGCGTCCGAGTGTTGCCGGGCGGCGCGGCGAGTCAGCCGCCGCCTCAAGGTCAATCTGGTCGATGTCATTCATGGTGTGTGTTCTGCTCTGTGACAATGCCTACCGGACATATTACCCCTGATTCGCCGCTGATGAACCAATCGCCCAGCCAGCGCGAACCCTACTGACCCTACGTTAACCCACCGCTGCGGTAGGAGTGGTGTAACAGGGTGCTATGCCCCACCTATACAAGCCAAAACCCCACCGGCGGTCAGAATCCCCCGTAGGGTGTGGTTTTGCGCTATACTATCACGTTAATACGTCGCACACCTTATTTTTGTTCCGAAGATGAGTCGCCGATGCTCCCAGACGATTTAATCCCGCGTGCCACCCAAGTCCTGCTCCCGCGCTGGGCGACCCCCGATGAGCGTTCGGCATGGCTGGCGCAGGCGTTCTTCTTGACCGAACCTCGCCTCTACAACCAACTGCGCGCCCTCGACGGTCAACCCATCATCATTCTGACGCAAACCATCACCGCGCTGCTAGAGGCTGGATGCCTGCCCAACCGCAAGGCACACTCGCTGGCACAGCTTCTCAACTCGGTGCGAATCATCGCGCCGCCGGAAGCGCAGACCGAGATTGACCGGCTCGTCCCGGCGCTGAACACCACCTGCGCCGAGGCATCACCGACCAGCACTGGCACGTTTAATACGGTCGACGGGACGACCACCCGCCCGGCACAGCCCCTCCAAAGCTATGAGACGCCGCTGGAAGAGCGCACGCCAACCGTATTTATCTCATACTCGCACGACGATGACTCGTTCGCCCTACGCCTGATTAACGACCTGCAAAATGGCGGCCACGCCGTCTGGATTGATAAGATGAGCATCAAGGGCGGCGCGGAGTGGGTGCGCTCGATTGCCGATGGCATCCGCAACTCCTACGCCTTTGTCACCATCCTCAGCCCGACCGCCAACACCAGCCGCTGGGTGCTGCGCGAGTACCTGCTGGCCGATAACCTCGGCAAGCCGATTTTCCCAGTGATGGCCGCTGAAACGGATGTCCCGCTTCAGATGATTGACCGGCAGGTCATCATGATGTTCAGCGCCTACGCCGATGGGTTGACCCAGCTTCTGGGCACGCTGCCCGCACCGCGGGCTTACATCCCGCCGCCGGACGTGCCGCGTATGGCCGTCCCCGCGTTCGAAGCGGCACTGGAGGCGGATGAAGAGGCGTCGCTGGACGGTTTTGGTGGCTTGGATCTGCGGAAGTCAGCGCCAGCCGAGGCCGAGAAATCCGATAAAAAATCTGAAATCGCCCCGCCACCCCGCCCCGTCACCGCGCCGCCCAAACCGGTGATTGTCCTGCCAACCCAGCCGATGCCCGCCCGCAAATCGTCCGGTGCGGTGCGCGGCGTCTTAGCGCTGGTCGGGGTGCTGGTGGTCGGTGCAGTCGGCCTGACGCTGTTCATCAGCGGGCTGGGGAGCCGTGCGCCCTTCAACCCGCAAAGCTTAACCGAGGTCGCGGTTGGTCCAACCGCCCCCGGTGAAGTTGGTGTCCGCCCAACCATGACCGCCCCGACCGACGCGGGCGACGAGCCGACCGTCACTGAGGAAGTTGGCGGCAATACCGCATGGTTTGGCCTCGCCCTGCTGGGACTCGCCGCTGCCGCGACCGCCTTCTACATCCTGCGCGTCTACCCGCGTCCTGCTACCACCGGCGCGCCGTCTCGCGAAGCCGCCCCCGATGAGGTCATCGTGCCGCCCCCGCCGCCGATGCCCAAGCCTGCTGTCACAATGCCAGCCGCGCCCGCGCCCCAAGCGCCGTTTGGTGGTGTAATGCCCAGCGAACCCACCGCCGACCGTGGGCGCTACCGTGAAGAAGCCAGAGCCAGCGCCGCTCCCCTAGACCGCCGTGCGCTGGAACTGGCCTACATCAACCGGGTGGCCGCCGAGCGTATCAACGCGATGGCCGAGATGGGCAACCCGACCCCCGATGACCGTGTGCGCGTGATGGCGCTCTCTGCCGACTTGCCAACCCGTGCCGAGGCATGGACGCAGATTGAGCCGCAGACGCCCAAAGCCAGCAGCCGTACCGTCCTCGACCAGCGCCGCGCCGCCCTGATGGGCGACGAGCGCAGCGACTCAATGGGCGTGCTGTGGGAGGTCGCCGACATCCTTACTCAGCGGGCGATGACCGACCCGACCCAACCTATCCCGCTGGTCATCGACTTTACACGCTGGGAGATGGGCATTGGTTTGGCAGATTTCATCGACCAAGAACTGGGCGAGCTGTCGGCCTATCGTGCCGAGCTGTTGGCCGGTGGGCGCGCCGCATTATTGTTCGACGGCCTGCACACCCTTAGCACCGACCGCCTGCGCGAGGTCGAGGCGTTCATCGCCGCCCACCCCACCCTAATGGCGGTCGTTGACCTGACCGGGGTTTAAACCCCTAGGCAACAAGAAAGGCGCAGTCTGGTTTCAGACTGCGCCTTTCTTGAGGTGTGCTTGCTAGGGACGGTTTTTTGGCGTGAGCCGCACTATGCCCCGTGAAGGAGGAAGTCGCGCACGCTCGGGGCCATCGCGTAGGTCTCGCGGCGGTGGAGCAGAGGAACGAGAATAAAGTGGGCGACGAGGCTGTCGCGCACCTCTTGGAACTCCTCAACCTTGCCGGTCCCGCTGCGGGTGTCCCACATCTCATACAGGTTGGCCTCCGTTAGCTCAATACCTGAACGCACCGCCGACACCGCCAACCAGCGGGTGATGGGCTGTAGCTTGGAGGTAAGCTGGTGGATGAGGTCTGTCACCTGTTGGTCTACCGACTTGCCATTGATGGCATTGAGGACCGAGATTACACCGCTGGCGGCTTGCGCGGTAGCGGCAACGGTGACGCCCAGTTTCAGCACCAGTGGGTTGCCGTTTGCCACGCGCAGGAGTTGGTCACGCACGGGGGCTTCAATCTTGCGCCCCTGCTTGAGGTAAGGGGTTTCATACGACGCCCAAAGCTCACGGACGCGCTCGGCCTTGATGGGTGGCAAGCTGATGGCGTGCTGCTCCATTGACGGGGTCTGGCGCGACACGATGACAATGCGCCCGCTGGGAGACTTGCCATCGGGCAGCAGCGTCCGCGCCCATGCAATCATGCCTTCCAGTTGTGCGCTGGAGTCGGCTTGGTCAAACACGACCAACACGTCTTTTTCATTCAACGCTGCTGTGAAGGCCGCCTCTAGCTCATCTTCTGCCGAGCCGATGACATCCGACCAGCGGAAGCGCGCGGCCACCGTGCGGAGGGTGTGTGAGCGCCACACGGCATCAGCCACATCGGTCTGCGGGGTGATTGTCACCCAGTCGAACTCGCTGACCATGCGGTAGCGGTCGCCACGGGCTTCCTGCGCGGTAGACCACATCAGCGCAGTCTTGCCTATACCTGCGTCACCATGCAGGATGGTCACGGGATGCGATTCGATCTCAGTGAGGACACGAATCACATCAAGGTCACGGCCAAACAGTTGGGCGGGCGGCGGCGGGGTCAGGCGGTCGAGGACGCGGGTATCATTCAGGCCGAGGCTCTGGATGGTGTCTTGGCCGACCATCAACCGCAGTTCTTGATACGAAGGCGGGCGGAATGCGTCGAGGCAGGCGGTGCTGTGGAGGAAGATTTCGGCGTGTTCAAACAGCCGTAAACCTTGGAACAATGTGCGGTTGCGGGCTTCGGCGGCCAGACGCAGCGCCGCGACGATGCGGAGTGCGTCGTCGCGGCTAGGGATGCCTCTGCTCACCCAAGAATAGACCGTTTTCTCCGGCCATTCACGCTCCAGCGGCCAGACCGAGTGTGCGTGGGCGATAATCTGCTTGATAGTGGGGCCGCCCGACTCGCGAATCCAATCACGCAGCGACCAATCGATTGAAGGGATAGAGTCAAGCACAGGCATATCGTCTATATTTTTCTTACTAGATTGATTGGTCGCAGGTATATCGGCACGCAAACGTTGGCGGCGCTTGCGGATAGGTTCATTGGGGTTTTTCAGCTTGGGTGGTCTGCCCATGGTAGGTCGCTCCTATGGTTGCTAAACGGGTAAGGGGTTGGATGAAGATATGCGTGTCCGCCTTGTGATGGCTAGGTACCCCACCTAAAAAATACCTAGACCGTCCCTAAGATTAAGCGTACATCATTTCCTACTAATTAGGGTGATTTCAAAGCAATTTTCAGACAAACTCTAAGGGATATTTGTTATTGAATTAAAGCAATCCAAATTGTTTATCCCGGAAATTTATCTGATTAAGCAATGATTTCCCCCCACGTAGGCGCACGGTAACTTTTATTCGCCAAAAAACAGGTTAACCTATATAGATGAGGTGAACTTATAAAACCTGTAACCGTTTTGTAAATTCTTTCCTGATTTTGGCGACTTTGTTAGACTGCTATACATCTTGTTATGTGTTATCTGAAAATAGAAGGCCAATAATTGGCCGACTAAAAACCCAGACCGTGACTGTATACAATAATTAACAATGTTTGTCAAGCTTTACCCCCATTTTGGCCGCACATGACCCCCATCACCCACATCGTATGACATCCGTCAGAAGACGCCCGCGCCGATGTGTCGTACCCTAAAGTTAATAGGCGCAGGATACCGCGCCGGCTAAAACGAAGGAGGTCATATCATGGGATTCACGAACATTCTGGTCACGTTGGACGGTTCCGACCTTGCCGAGGCAGCGCTGAACATCGCGCTCCAAGCAGCCAGCCCAGAGGCCAAAATCCATTTATTATCCGTAATGGAAGAGGATTGGGCGGCAACTTTAGCCGTAGCTGGGGTGATGGGTGACCCCATCCCGCTGGCATCTGACCCCCGGCGCGCCTACGACCCTCGCGCCATCCAAGTGCAGTACGAATACCTTGAGAAGGTCGCCAAGCGCCTGAACACCCCTACCCGCCGCGTGACCGCGCAGGTCGAACCGGGCAGCGTGATTGAGACGATTCTAGAGATCGCCCGTGAACGCCAAATCGACCTCATTGTAATGGCGACGCATGGGCGGACCGGCATCACCCGCGCCATCCTCGGCAGTGTGGCGGCGGACGTGCTGCCTAAAGCCCCCTGCCCCGTCTTGGTCGTGCCACCGTCGGCGGTCAAGCCGTAGACCAATCTCGGACCCGATGTGAGACCAAAAACAACGCCGCCAGACTATTCATCTGGCGGCGTTGTGATGTAGCGAGTATGTCTGAGAACTGTTACAAACCGTTCAGACGTTTCATCGGTGAGGGAAGATGGGCTGAACGTTTTTATAGTCGTGATTGCTGATTAGGTGCTTACTCAGTAAGTGTAAACACGTACTGGTCGGTGACAATATCGATGGCAATCTGTGGGATGTCACCTTCGCCCATCGAGAATTCCAGCGGTACACCCGGTATTGGCGCGCCA
>JALONW010000494.1 GCA_025454725.1 Anaerolineae bacterium | reverse complement strand
GGAATACAGCAGGTCGAACGTGACGGAGGACGTGCCGTATCGGATGTGGTGCGTCCCTGCGGGGGTTTTGGTGGGCATGATGGGCTGATTAGGGGTGGTGTGTGGCCGTCTCGATGATGCGCGTGATGAGCGCGTCGATGCGCGCCGTCGCTCACCACAGGATACAACACATCGTCCGTAACGAGCGGTCAAACCCCGAAATATGACGCACAATCGGCCAAAGTGGGCGGCAGAAGCCCCTCATAATCCTTTTGCATCACCTTCAAGAAGCGCCACGGCGTGCCGGTCAGCTTGACGGCCTCCTCGCACCACATGCGCGCCGCGCTGTCCTTGCGCGGCACGTCGGTATCCTCGCGGCCTTTGGTCTCAATCAGGTAGTGCGTACCGGTTTGGTCTACCGCCACGAAGTCGGGGTAATACTGCCGCAAGTTGCCCGCCACATCGGTATAGGGGATGCTGAACCCGAACGGCATGGGCAGTTTGGCGAACCGCTCGACATCGTGCGCCCGATCCAAAAAGCGGGCGAAATCTTCTTCAAACCCGTTGTCGCACGGCACTTTGTTCAAGACCGTCTTGCGACAGACCGGCGCACGCTGTGACCACGCCATCGGGCGCAACGCGCTGATTGGCCGCGCCTCCCCCTCAATCGAAACCTCGGCGGGCTGGACAAGCTCATCGACCAAGGCCGTCTTGAACTTCTTGAGCGTGATGCTCATGGCGATGCGGCGGCTGATGGCCGCCAACCCCTCCGGCGAGTCGAGGTCGATGGGCTTGCCGAAGGCCGCCACCCGCAAAAACTCGCGCACCTTGGGCGCCAACACGCTGAACTGGCTGGGCAATTTCACCTCGTGGGCGATGGCTTGTGCGTAATACGACACCACCTCTTGCGAGGTCTGGGGCGATTTGAGGGTATAGACCCGATCGAACAGCATCTCGAGCGTGACGATGTCTTGCCCTTCATAGCGGAAGGTCTGATCTTCGCGAGAGTCGCGCCCCATCGGGATGGGCGGGCTCATCCGCCACGACTCGACCTGTAAGCCGGTGATGATGGCCTCTAGCGACTGGGCGCGCACCAAAATCGGGCTGAGCGACGGGATGCTGATGTCGAAGGCGGCGCGCTCGGCCTCGGGCTGGATGTTGGTGATGACCAGCCGGTCTTTGCCGACGTTCCATTGCTCGAGTTGGATGTCTTCCTCTTTCTCCAGCTTGTCGATGAACTTGATGAAGCCCGGGTTGCCGATGATGTCCACCCGCTCTTGATATGCGCCGCCGTCGCGGTGCATCGGGATGCCCCGAAACATCAAGCGCAGGCCGCGCCCGATGGTCTGCTCGGGCAAGATACCGGCCTTGGACGTATATGGGCGCAGGCCGACGATGACCGTGACGTTTTGCACGTCCCAGCCCTCGCGCAACATCAGCACGCTGACGATGGCGTTGACCGGGCTGTCGTCGCGATCCACACTGCGGGCGGCCTCGCGTGCCTTGTCGAGGTCGTCGGTGGTGATGTCGCCGTTTTTCTTGGTGTGGATGACCAGCGTCTTTGCGCCGCCGAACTCGTCGGGGTATTTGACCCGCAGATAATCGCCGATGTCGTCGGCCTCGTCGGTATCGTTCATCATCACGAACAAGAGCGGCTTCTTGCCCAGCGGGTGCAAGGCCTCGCGGTACTCGCGCCAGCGCTCCACCCCAGCCACCAAAAACGGCTCGTATTTGACCCGTGCAATCTCGCTGGGCGCTTCGGTTGCGTCGGTCAGGCCGCGCACCGGGCGCTTGACGATGCCGTCGAGGATGGCTTGTTTCAGGGTGTAATCGCTGATTGTCCACGCGAACAGGCTACCGCTCTCGTGGCGCGGGGTGGCCGAGAAATCGAGCTGGGCGGCGATGCCGGTTTCGTCTTGGCGGTGCAGGTTGCGCAACGTCTCGTTCCAGACGCTCTCGGTGTCGTGGGTGTGGTGCGCCTCGTCGTTCAAGACCACGATACCGCCCTCGCGCTCGGTGATACGGCGGAGCAGGTCGTCGCTGGGGGCGGTGGCCTTGCCGGACGGGATGGGCTTCGGGCCCAGCAGGCGTGCGATCGGCGCGGCCTCGGTAGCCGGTTGCTCGCGCTCGGGGTAGAGTTGCTGGATGTTGGTCAGGTAGAGCGCGCCCTGCGACGACGCCCGCTCGGAATCGCCGCGCATGTAGCACTGCATATCCCAGTACAGCTCGAACTCACGCGGGATAATCGGGTCGGCCTTAAAAATCTGCCCGCCCGAAAAATCGGTCTTGAGGCGCTCGAACACGATCACGTTGGGGGCAATCACCAAGAAGGTCTTGGCATAGGCCGGGTCTTGCTCGATGACCGCGTTGAGGTATTGCCACGCCACCGCCAACGCCATCACCTTGGTCTTGCCGCTGCCGGTCGCCATCTTGACGCAGTAACGGGCGAAGGTGTCGTCGTCCAGCAAGGGCATCTTGCCCGCGTAGTCGGCGGGGACGAAGCGCTGATACAGGTCGGTGCGGGTGCGCGCCTTGGCGACCTCGAACACGTACACCAGCGACTCGATGGCCTCTTGTTGGGCGGTGTGGTAGCGGAAGGGCAGGGGTGGTCTCGGTGCTGCCCGCGTAGTGGCTGGCGCGCCACGCCTTGACCGCCTCGCGGATGGCGGGGACGGCGGGCGCGGTGGTGTTGGCCTCGAGAAAGGAGGTCTGGCCGATCGGGGTTTTGGCTTTGCGGGGCATGGGGTTTACTCTTCTATCTCTTCTAAATACACTAATTTCACCAATCGTCCGTCCAACTTCCGTCGTGCGTACAATCGTCCGTCCAATTCACATTGGATGATGTAGAAGAAGGTGTTTTTCTGAAAAACGGGTGGTTTTTCATTATGAATTACTGAAGGAGTAAATTTTACTGGGATAAAATTATAATTTCTTGGAAAATGATCTGAATTAAGTAAATATTCTGTAGTATTTATTGAATTTAA
>JALONW010000493.1 GCA_025454725.1 Anaerolineae bacterium | reverse complement strand
ACCGTCGTATTAACCGAAGCCATCCAGCGTACCGGATTGGTCAAGGCCGACGCGGCACTGGGGTTGGCCTTCCCGCTGCTGTTCGCCATCTCCATCATTCTGATTTCACGCTACGCTGATGACATCCACCTTGACGCCGATTCGGTCACTGTCGGGGAAATCGGGGTGGCGTGGGCCAATACCCACAGCATTTGCAGCGAAAACTGTGACCCCATCACCATCACGCCCGACCATCCCCAAGCACAGGTCACGCGCACCTGCGTCAACTGCGCGACAGAAGACATCAGCCCGCGCAGCCCTCAGGCCATTTTCGAGGAGCGCTGTGGCAACTGCAGGACGTACACCGCCGCCCAAGCCTATGGTGAGCGGCTCATCACCACCGCCCCAACCCTCGTCTTTGTGCCAAAAGCCGTGCTGACGATGAGCGCGATTGCGCTGGCCAATGTGTTGTTTATTGGGCTGTTCTATAAAGAACTCAAGTTGGCAACCTTCGACGCTGCGCTGGCGCGGGCGCTGGGCTTCAGGCCGGGCCTGCTGCACTATGCGCTGATGGCGCTGGTCAGTCTGACCGCCGTCGGCGCGTTCGATGCGGTCGGCTCGATTCTGGTGGTGGCCTTCTTCATCATCCCATCCGCCGCCGCTTACCTGCTCACCCAGCGCCTGAGTCGGATGCTGATCCTCGCCGCGTTCATTGGCGGGGTGTCTGCCTTTACCGGTTATGACCTCGCCCGTGGCAGTCTGCTGGGAATCATCGACATGAACGGGGTCTTGGTCTGGCTGGACGGCACGGTCGGTCTTGACGGATATACGACATGGAATGTGTCGATTTCAGCGTCGATGGTGCTGATGATGTTCATCTTCTTGTTGATGGCGTGGGTACTTGCGCCGAAAAACGGCTTAATCGCCGTGGCGCTGCGCCAACGCGCCGAACGCGCCCACTTCACCGAACAGATTGTGCTGCGCCACGTCGCCAACCACCAAGGCCAGCCCGATGAGGGCGTCGAATTGGCAGTTGGGACGCTGCACGAGCATTTCCGCTGGTCTCCGACGCGCCTGCGCTGGACATTGGGACGACTCCGCGCCCGAAACCTTGTGCAGGTCGAGGACGGACTCGTTCAGCTCACCGAGCGCGGCCTAAAAACGGTCGGCAGTGCGGAGTAGCGCGCCTAGCGGTGTTCAAACGTCCCCGTGCGCGGGTCATAATCCAAGCCGGGGACGGAAAATGCCCGCTCCAGCCCAGCGATAAGCTGTGGCTCATCCAGTGTTCCGGTCATCAGGCCGCCCGCGCCGTCCATCAGCCATAATTTATCAGCGGAGCGCTGCGCCAATTGTAGGTCATGGGTCGAGGCCAAAATGGCACAATTTGCCGTGCGCGCCACCTGCCGCAGCAGAATCATCAGTTCCGCGCGGCGCGGCGCATCAAGAAAAGCGGTCGGCTCATCCAACAATAAGAGGCGCGGCTCCTGCGCGAGGGCGCGGGCGACCATTAGTTTTTGGCGCTCGCCGTCGCTCAACTCGATGAAGAGGCGCGGCGCGAGGTGTTCCGCCCCAACCGCTGCCACCGCTTTCCGCACCGCCTCATGGTCGCGCTCGCTCGTCCCGCCCCACCAGCCGGTGTGCGGGTAGCGACCCAGCGCCACCAACTCCCAGCCGGTCAATAGGCCGGGACTAACCCGTTCCGTTAGCACGACAGCTAGCTTGCGCGCCCGCTGCTGAACATCCATCCCGTGCAGATTGTCGCCGTCCAGCGTCACCCGCCCGCCCATCGGCGCTTGCATCCCGGACAGCGTGCGGAGCAGGGTCGATTTGCCCGCGCCGTTCGGCCCCAACAGACAGACCAACTCACCCGCCCGCAGCGTCAGATTCAGGCGCTGGGCGACAATACGCGCGGTCCGCCGCGACGGGGTGTAACCAATTGTCAAATCATGCGTGGTTAAGACATCGGTCATGTGCGTTAGCCCCCAAATGCTCGGTGGAGCTGACGCTGACGGATGAGGACGAACATTACGACTGGCGCGCCGAGTAAGGCCGTCACCGCGTTCAGCGGCAGGATGACATTTGTTCCCGGCATCTCAGCCACTAGTGCGGCCACCAGCCCGACGCTCGCCCCCATCAAGCCGCAGGCGGGGATTAAGACTCGATGGTCCGAGCTATTGAACAGCGCACGGCACAGGTGCGGCACAGCCGTCCCGATGAAACCGACCGGCCCGCAAAAAGCTGTGACCGTCCCGGCCAGCAGCGCCGTCCCGATCACAATCCCCAGCCGGACGCGCTGCACCGACAAACCCATCGTGCGCGCATATTCCTCACCCAGCAACAGCGCGTTAAGCGACTTCGCCAGCGCGCCGATTAAAAGCATCCCCAGCCCAACGCCCAAAGCCAGCGGCGGAATCTGCGACCATGTGACGGTGGCGAAACTGCCAAACGTCCACTGGACGAACGACTGCACGCGCTCCGGCGCGCTGAAATACATCAACAGGCTGACGATGGCCGACGTGAACGAGCCGAACATCACGCCCAGCACCAACAGCGTTAGGCTGTTCTCGACTCGGCGCGCCGCCGCCAGCACGATTCCCATCGCCAGCGCCGCGCCGACCGCTGCCGCCAGTGCCAAGAGCAAATCACCGCTGATTCCCGCGCCGATGACCAACCCGGACACCCCGCCGCCCGCCAGCACGACGATTCCGACGCCCAAGCTCGCGCCGCTGCTGATGCCGAGGATGTACGGCCCAGCCAG
>JALONW010000492.1 GCA_025454725.1 Anaerolineae bacterium | reverse complement strand
GAGCTGCTTCAGGCTGGCATTGAGCCGGGCGAGCGCGTCGAGGCCGGCAGCCACAACAACGTCGTGACCGCCGTCTACAACGGTGAGGCCGAGTTCGGCACCACCTTCTTCAGCCCCCCGGCTGGTGATTTCGGCGCGTGGAGCATCGGCGACAACCCGGAGCCGTATGACCTGACCGTCGAAGAGTCGTTCATTGGTGAGGACGGCGCGCTGTACGTCGGCAACGTCCAGATTCTGGACACCCTGAGCTTCGGGCCGGAATTCCCGCCTGAGCTGAGCGCCCAGATCGTCGATGCCCTGATCGAGTTCAGCACCACCGAAGCGTGGGCCGAGTCGATTGGCAGCGAAGACTTCTACGGTTGGAGCAGCATCGAAGTCGTCTCGCCCAGCCTGTACGACATCGTGCGCGGCCAGTTCACCCTGCTCGGTCTGACCGAAGAAGACGTGTTCGGCAACTAAGGCTGATATTTCGGCCTCAGTGACCGTTTGTTATACTTACGGGCGGGGGCTAACCCTCCGCCCGTATTTTATTTCTGGGAACGCAACACACATGCTCATCATTGAAAACCTGACCAAAATCTACGACAACGGCTATAAGGCGCTCGACAACATCAGCCTTGAGATCCCCGACGGCCAGTTTGTCTCGATTATTGGACTCAGCGGGTCGGGGAAGTCCACCCTGCTGCGCTGCATCAACCGCCTGATCGAACCCACCAGCGGGCGGATCATCTGGAACGGGATAGACATCACCAAAGCAGGCGACGAGGACGTGCGCGCCATCCGCCGCCGCATCGGGATGATTTTCCAGCAGTTCAACCTCGTCAAGCGCTCGACCGTGCTGACCAACGTCCTTCAGGGGCGATTGGGCTACACCAACCCGGCCTTCAGCTTCCTCAATTATTTCTCGAAGGCCGACCGCGAGGAGGCGCTCGCCAACCTCAAGCGCGTGGGCATCCGTGAGCAGGCGCACAAGCGCGCCAGCGACCTCAGCGGTGGTCAGCAACAGCGCGTGGGCATCGCCCGCGCCCTGATGCAGCGCCCAGAGCTGATGTTGGCCGATGAGCCGGTCGCCAGCCTCGACCCGGCCACCTCGCACAGCGTGATGAAGTATCTCGAAATCCTCAACAAAGAAGACGGGATTACCGTGCTGTGCAGCCTGCACTTCCTGTCGCTGGCCCGCGCCTACTCCGACCGGGTGATTGCGCTCAAGGGGGGAGTCCTCCAGTTCGACGGCGGCCCCGGCGAGATTGACAATGACCGCTTCAAAGAGATTTACGGCGAAGACGCCGTAGAAGTCCAAATCAACTAGCGCGCAGGAGAACGCCCGCCCATGCTCACCCCCCCGACCCAATCCAAGACGGCGCTCCGCAACCTGTTGGTCGTGCTGGCGGTCGCTGTCGGGTTCATCATCTACAGCTACGGCTGGACGGTGACGGACATCGACCTCGCCAAGCCGCTGGAGACCCCGCGCCAAGAGGGTGTCAGCCGCGCCTTGCGCGAACTCCTCAGCCCGAACCTGTTTGACCAAGACACCGAGACCGACATCTACGCCGCGCCATTCCGCTACGGCTGCGAGGGTGACGACGTGCCGAGCGCCAATATCGCCTCGGAAGACGGGTCGGCAGTGCTGGTGGTCGAGGCCACCTGCGGTCAGCCTAACGACCGCTTCGCGTTCACCATCAGCGGCCTGCCAGCCAACGCCCGCGCTGCTGTGCGCTGGGTGACGGCCAACGGTGAAACCCGCCCGCGCAACGTTTTCGACACCGAGGACTCGAATGACGGGCGTACCCAGTTCTTCGTCGGGGCGAACGGCAGTTTCAGTGGTTATATCGAAGCGCCGCGTATCGTCGGCGTGGATGGCGAGACCCACACCGTCGAGCTGGGCGTGGTCATTCCGATTGGGACACCGTACCCCAGCAACACGCTGGAAGAAGTCCTGCGCCGCATGGTTGAGACCATTTTCATGGCGCTGATTGCGACCACCATCTCTATCCCCATTTCGGTTGCCATCAGCTTCTTTGCCGCGCACAACCTGATGAAGCCGATTAAGATGCCGCTGGGCAGCGCCATGCTATGGGCGGCGGTGCTGCCGCTGGGCTATCTGTTCGGCGCGTGGCTGTTGGGTGACATCGGGCGGCTGGCCTTTAACCTCACCAGCGGAGAGGGCTTCACGACCCTTCCGGCGGCGCTGACCGTCGGCGTACTGATGGGGACGGCCGCCGCCGCGCAGATGACCCCGCTGGGCGACAGCTTGAACGGTCGCACCCGCCAGATTTTGGTGCGGGTCGGCGTGATGGTCGCCACCGTGCTGCTGATTGGTCTGCTCGGCGGCCTCGGCGTCACGGGTGAGCGCGGCTTAACCAGCCTTGCGGACATCATTGAGCCGGGCGATAACTTTAACCTGATTTCGTGGACGCTGGACAGCATTGGGCGGATGCTGGGCATCCTCGGCGGCATTGTCAGCCTCGCGCTACCGATGGTGGCTGGCCTGACCGGGGCGCTGGTGCTGCCCGGCCTCGTCAATGACCTTGCCAAGCCGGTGCTGCGGAGCGCCACCGGCGCGCTGAACGCTGGACTCGGCGCGGCGCTGGGTGCTATCAGCGGCGCGTTTGCGATGGCAGCTGTCGCCAGCATCGCCAACGTCGCGGCACTGCTGACCTTGCTGCCGCCGCTGGTGGCCGCGCTGCTGGGGCGTGCCGCCGTCGCGGGCGCTCTGAACCGACTGTTCCCTCCCAAGCCCGCCTACCTGACCACTTTTGCCACCCGCCAACTGCGCTCACTCGCTGCGCTGGGCGGCGCAGTGGTCGGCTTCATGCTGGCATTTGCTGCGCTTAATGTCGGTGTCAGCCTGATTGACGGGACGCTGCCGCCGCTGGAGACCATCAATGTCTTAGGTGTTCTCGTCCCGACCTACACGCTGACGGCCATGCTGATTGGCGCGCTGCTGGGCGCGGTGGTCGGCGGCTTCACTGGCGTCCGCGG
>JALONW010000117.1 GCA_025454725.1 Anaerolineae bacterium | reverse complement strand
AGAGGCTTTAAGCGCCGCACGGATAGACTTTTCCCATACGTCATATTCAGCAACCTCAATATATTCATCTGTCCACACCACGACACCATCGGCGCGCAGCGCATCACGGATACGCGCCATGATGTCGCTGTCCTCGCGCTTATAGCTTAGGAATACGTCGTGCTGTTTGGGTGCGGTCATAGTTTGACATCAGTCGAGACGAATTTTACAGACCGCAAGCATAACATGTCCGCTGTGGATTACCAAAAACACATTTGATAACAATGAACAGCGAGGACAGCGCATGCGCTGTCCACCTCACCCTCATCCGCCAACCGACCTAGACCACAACCCGCCACCCGATGCATTTTTCCCGGAGGGTTGTGTCCTACGATGAAAGGGTAAACCCATTCAAAGGAACAGCTCATGGCAAACCAAGAAGCGGAAGCCAAAAAAGTCATCAAGATGCTCGGCAACCACAAAACCACCATGTTTGTGACCGTCGGCAAGGACGGTCGGATGGTCAGCCGCCCCATGACGACCCAGAAACCCAAGTTTGACGGCGTGGTGTGGTTCTTCGTCTCCAGTGACGCCGATGTGATTGAAGAGGTTGAGGCCAACCCGGCTGTCAACATCGCCTACGCCAACGACGAAAATTATTTGTCACTGTCTGGCGAGGCCGAGATGGTCGATGACGACAAGAAGAAGAAAGAACTGTGGTACCCAGAGCTGAAGCACTGGTTCGACGGCGCAGGGCCGGAATCAGACAAGGTGCGGCTGATTAAGGTGACGGTGAACACCGCCCGCTACTGGGAGGTCAACGAGGACGACTCCAAGCAGGGGTCGCCCATCGAAACCGGCATGGTCAGCTACTAACCGGTTGACCCCTTAGCCCGACGCAAACAAAAACACCCCGTCCGACTGTGGAGGGGTGTTTTGCGTTCTATCAGACCGGCGGAGAGGAGGAAACTATTCCTCGTCTTCTTCCTCGTCCCAGTCTTCGTCGTCTTCCCAGCCTGCGCCGTGGACGTGGCCGTGAGTCAGCTCGTCCTCGTCGGCGTCGCGGATGGCGACCACCTCAACGACATATTCCAGCGTCTTACCGGCCAACGGCGGATTGAAATCGACCTTGACCACATCGCCGTTAATCTCGGAGATGAAGCCCTCGAACAGGTAGCCGTCCTCGTCCTCAAGAACAACCGCCATGCCAATCTCGGCATCGCCGAGGTCTTCCTTGCTGAACTCGTCGAAATCGTCGGCGTCGTATTCGCCGTAGCCCTCGGCGGGCGGGACGGTGACGGTCAGCTTGTCGCCAACAGCCTTACCGTTCAGCGCGGCCTCAAGGCCGGGGACGATGTTTTCAGCGCCGTGCAGATATTCAAACGGATCGTCGGCGTCCCACTGCTCCACCACTTCGCCGTCAACGGTCAGGGTGTAAGTGAGGCTCACGACCTTCTTCTCTTGGATCGTGTCAGTCATCGGTTTGGTGTCCTTTAATCTTGCCCATTGGGTGCAGGTGGTATTATAAAAGTTATCTACACCCCACGGATAGACCCCAAATTGCGGTTAAACGTTAACCGTAGGATAAGGTATTGAGTCGAAAACGCCATGATTGCACCCACCCAACCCCTTCTCAAGCCGATGAATATCGGCGGCATCACGATTGACACCCCACTGACGCTTGCGCCGATGGCCGGGCAGACCAACCACGCCTTCCGCACGCTGTGCCGCAGCTTTGGCGGCGTCGGGCTGGTGTGTACCGAGGTGTTGAGCAGTGTCCCGTTGCTGACGCCCGGCGGCCTGCGCCACTCGCAGCGTCTGTTTGACTGGACGCCCGACGAGTTCCCCATCGCGGTGCAGCTCTATGGCGCAGAGCCCCAGATTGTGGCCGAGGGCGCGCGGGTGATGGTAGACCACGGTGCACGCATCATCGACATCAACATGGGGTGCTGGGTGCCGAAGGTGGTCAAAAAGGGCGGCGGCGCGGCGCTCCTGCGCGATGTCTGCACCGCCACGGCGGTGGTCGAGGCGGTGGTCAAAGCAGTTAATGTCCCCGTCACCGTCAAGGTACGCGCCGGTTTCGATGACGGCGTGGTCAGCGCGATTCCCTTCGCCCGCGCCGCCGAACAGGTCGGGGCGCAAGCCATCGCCGTCCATGCCCGCTTCGCCAAGCAGGGCTTCACTGGTCACGCCGACTGGGAGGTCATCCGGCAGGTGAAAGAGGTCGTCACATCCATCCCGGTCATTGGCAACGGCGACGTGACCAGCGCCACCGACGCCCGCCGCATGTTCGAGCAGACCGGCTGCGACGGCGTGATGATTGGGCGCGCCGCGCTGGGCAACCCGTGGCTGTTCAGCCAGATTGAACACGAGCTGACCACCGGCCAGCCAGCGCCACAGCCCACCCCCTACCAGCGCGCCGAGGCGTGTCTGCGTCAGGCCGTGTTGACCCTGGAGACCAGCAAGCTCAAGGAGCGCCAAGTGCTGCTGGAGCTGCGCGGTCAGCTGGCGAAGTACGCCGACGGGATGCCCGACAGCCACGTCATCCGCTCTGCCATCGTCCGCGCTGAGTCGCTGGCCGAGATTGAGGCGGCGCTGTCGGGGGTGCTGCATGGCGGCGGATGAGGCAGCCGAGGCCGACCCCGGCGCTACCGGCGGCGGGCGTTTAGGGAGCGATGACCCAACCCAACACGCCCGCGAAGATGCCCTTACCCAACCCAGCCGAGAGAACAGCCCGACAGTCCCGTCACGGAACGAAGCTAAACCCAAAGGTCACCGCGACACAGATGAGGTAGGGCGCTCACACCCTGACATCACCCCGGAAAGCGTCCCCTTCTACCTTGATGACGGAAAGCGGCTGCGCTGGTGTTGTGTCAAATGGCTGACCCAAGGTGCGACCAGCGGCGCGCTGATCTACCGCGCTGAAGATCGGTTAGAACTCCCCGGCGACGTCCGCTATTCCTACCGGGACAAGTTTGTCGTCAAGTATATCTCCCTGACCAGCGCCTATGCCCGCCAAAAAATCGACAGCTACGCCCGCGAGGTCGAGACCATCCACCAACTCGACAACCCTCACATCGTCCGTCTGTGGGACGCGCTGCTGCTCAGAGCAGAGGATGGCGAACCCTACGCGCTGGCAATCGTGATGGACCTCATCGAAGGGCCGACGTTGGAGGACAGCGGTACGGTCTGGACCCTGCCGATGCTGCGCGAGATGGTGCGCCAACTGGCGACCGTACTAAACGAGCTGCACAATCGGGGCATCACCCACGGCGACATCACGCCGGGCAACCTGATGTTGAAAGCCCCCATCGACCCAATCCGCCCGACCCACTTCCATCTGTACCTGCTGGATTTTGGCCTCTCACAGATGAACACGGGAATGCTGCGGACGCCCCAGCGTGACATTGACGGGACTGTCCAGACCTTGCGGTTGTTGGCGGGCGGAGATGCCAAACTCCCTAAACCCGTGAAGCAGGTGCTAAAAAATGCCTCGGAGGCGGGATACGACTCCTTCGCCGAGTTTGCGGAGGCTTTTTTGGGGGTGGTCGATGCCGTGATTGCCGGGCAAGTCCAGCCCGCTGACCCCACCTTGGTCAGACCGCCACACGAGCTTATCCCTACCGCCGTTGAAGAGCCAGAACCCGCCGCAGACGATGAGGCGCACCCACTGGAAGAACCGCCTGCCCAACAACACTACACCCGCACCAGACGGGCGACCGTCGGGCGTATCGGGCGCTGGTCGGTGGGGGTGATGATGGCGGGGGCGTTGTTCTTCGCATTGGCGCTGTCACAAGTGCAGACCACGGCGGCGCAAGGGGTGGGCCTAAGCGTATCGGGGGGACGGGTGGTGCTGATTGACCACAAGACCGGCTATCCGGTTCACGATTACCCGCGCTACCCGGCGCGCGTCCACACCTACTCGCCGGACGGGCGCTATCTCGCGGCGGAGCGGGTGGTGCTGGACCGCCGGACGGGGATGCTGGTGCGCCGTTTCGACGACGCCCCTCACCCAGTGGCTGTCGCTTTCAGCCCTGACGCGGCGCTGCTGCTCATCCACGACGGCGCAGAGGTGTCGGTGTGGGACATCAAAACCGGCCAGCGCGTGCGAACGCTGACCGGCCTGACGGTAGAAGATTTGCAGCGTATTTTCACCCCAGAGGGGCGCGCCCTCGTGCAGCGCCAGCTCATGGCAGCGCTGCCGTAAGGCATTAGGACTGGCTAGAAGAAACCGCGCCGACCGTAGCGCTCTTCGCGGAACGGGTCGCCGTAGTTGTGGTAGCCGCCGACCTCCCAGAAACCGGGCTTGTCGCTGGCCGAGAACTCCAACCCGCGCACCCACTTGGCCGACTTCCACAGGTACAGGTGCGGGACGAGTGTCCGCAGCGGGCCGCCGTGTTCGGCGTCCAGCGGCTGGTCGTCGTAGCGCAGCGCCAGCATCACCTCATCGCGCAGCATGTCCTCCAGCGGGACGTTGGTGGTGTAGCCGTGTTCGCAGTGGGCGATGACGTGCTGCGCCTCTGGCTTGACGCCGACCAGCTCGGCGATGTGCTTGAACGAGACGCCCTCCCACACGGTGTCGAACTTCGACCAGCGCGTCACGCAGTGGATGTCACAGGTGAGTTTAATGGTCGGCAGGGTCTGGAACTGCGCCCACGTCCACGACGTATCGCGCTCGACCGCGCCGAACGCCCGCAGCGTCCATGTGTCGGGGTTGAAACGGGGGGTGGGGCCGTAGGTCAGGACGGGAAAGTCCTCGGTGAGCGTCTGGCCGGGTGGGAGGCGGCCAGCGGCGCGCATCTCTTCTTCACGTTGGCGGCGGTTGAGTTGTGACATAGGGGGCTGCTCCGCAAAATGCTGTCTGCTGCGTCTGACGGAAAAAACGGGTGGCCGCCACACAAACCAGCGGCTACCCCATGATAGACCAACTGGCCTAGCGGCGCATGAGTGGGTTTGCGGTTTCGGGTTAGACGCTGGGTCAGATATTCGGCTACACTACGGTCTGTTTTGTCCGCTGGAAAGCTGGTCACCATGTCCAACCTCACCATCGTCCTACCCACCTACAACGAAGCCGAAAACCTAGAGCTGATGGTCGATGCGCTGCGCGCCCTGCCCCTGCCGGTAGACCTGACGCTGCTGGTGGTGGACGACAACTCGCCGGACGGGACGGGCAAGATTGCCGACCGGCTTTCTGAGGAGACCAGCGGACAGGTGCAAGTCCTCCACAATCCGGTTAAAGGTGGACTCGGCCCCGCCTATCTGACGGGTTTTCGCTGGGCGCTCGACCACGGCGCAGATTTCATCATGCAGATGGACACTGACTTCAGCCACCAGCCCAAATACGTCCCCCAACTGCTGGCGACGATGGAATCGCAGGGCGCAGACCTCGTGCTGGGGTCGCGCTACGCGCCGGGCGGCGGCGTCGATGAACAGTGGGGTGTCCACCGCAAGCTGTTGAGCGCGTTCGCCAACAAAGTTTACGTGCGGACGATTCTCGGCCTGCCGGTCAACGACGCGACTGGGGGTTTTCGGCTGTGGCGGCGCGCCACGCTGCTGGGGCTGGGTCTCTCGCGCATCAAGAGCAGCGGCTATGTGTTCATGGTCGAGCTGACCACGCTGGCGACCCGCTTGGGCTACAAGATTGTCGAAGTCCCCATTCACTTCCCAGACCGCGTGCGCGGCACGTCCAAGATGAGCGGGCGGATTATGGTCGAGGCGGCGCTGCGCGTCTGGCAAATCCGCGCCCGCCACCGCCGCCTAACCCCTGCGGACCGCGAGGGCTAAAACCGGCATTAGGTGACAGCCATCAGCCACAGCACGCCGACCACCAGCGTCAGCAGGGTAATCGGCACGCCCGCCCGCAAATAGGCGCGGAAGCCGAGCGTGACGCCCTGCACCTGCGCCACCTCAGCGACAATCAGCGTGGCCGCCGACCCCAACAGAGTCAAATTACCCGCCAGTGTCGAGGCCATCGCCAGCACCAGCCACGCCTGCTGGGGGTCGGCAAATGAGGCCATCTCTGGACGCAGCAGCAGCACCGCCGGGACGTTGCTGACCACGTTGGACAGCAGGCCAGTCGCTACCGTGAAGGCCGGGATACCACCCCGGAAAATCGGTTCTGCTGCCTCGAACAGCGCCCGGCTCAGGCCAGCCGCCTCGATTGCGCCGGTGACGACGAACAGCCCAGCGAAAAATGCCAGCAATTCCCAGTCCAGCGCCAACAGCTTTTGCGGACGCAGGCGGCTGATGAGCAACACCCCGCCCGCGATGCAGGTCGCCGTCACGACCGGGACACCCGCCAAGAACGCGACCAATAATCCGCCGACGACCAGCAGCGTCCGTCGCAGCAGTGGGGAGTAGGTGCGCGGCGCGGGCAGTGGGGCGTCTGGCAGTCTGTCGCCACCCCGGAACTCGGCAGGGTAGACCAGCACCACCACCGCCCAACAAATGACCAGCCCGACCAGCGCGACTGGGCCGAGGTAGGCGAGGAAGGTTAGGTACGGGATGCCGCTGGCCTGCCCGATGATGATGTTCTGCGGATTGCCGGTGATGGTCGCCACGCTCCCGACGTTAGAAGCCGCCGCCAGCCCGACGAGGTATGGCACGGGGTCGCGCTTGAGGCGCAGCGCCAGTTCGACCACCACCGGCGTGAACATCAGACACACCGGGTCGTTCAGGAAGATGGCGCTCAGGACACCGGACGCGCCGACCACCACCGCCAGCAGTGTTTTGGGGGTGCGCGCCCAGCGCAGGGTTGCTCCGGCCACCCAGCGGAAGAACCCACTCAGGCGCAAGTTGACGTTAATGACCATCATCGCGCCCAGCAGCAAAATCGTCCCCATATCGAGGGCGTGGATGGCCTGTTCCTCGGTCAGCGCGCCGATGAGGACGAGCAGCGCCGCCCCGACCAGCGCAATCCCAGCACGGTTCATCCGCAGGAACGGCACGCGCCCAACGGCGATACCCGCGTAAATCAGCACAACGAGGACGGCGGTGATGGCGGTCATGGGTGAGGGCTTTCTGGCTTGGGAGTTTCAGAGGGAATATGCAGCGGGGCTGGGGAAATTATCCCCGGCGCGTGACTCTAAACCCGGCGCGTATTTTGGGCAAGGGCGCTGTGCCGCCCGTCCGCCGGGGATGTGACTTTTGTCACAATAGGCGGGTGGTTTTCGGGCGTACAATAGAGGTCTGAAGGAGTAAAAAATCATGTTTCCAGACCCGGCCCCCATTTCTGCCCGACTCAACACCCCTGCCGACGCGCTCGACGCCCTGCTGCCGCTGCGCCACGCCGTTATTACTGAAGGTTATGCCCGTTTCGAGGGTTGGCGCAGCCAGATTACCCGCCGCAGCTTCTTGATTAGCGGCCTGAACTTTGCCCAGTACCTCGCGCTGCGCCGCCGCGACCTACGCCCACTTCAGGCGGTGCTGTCGCCGTGGGGGTTGTCGTCGCTGGGCCGTATTGAGGCACACGTCCAGCCTAACCTCGACGCGGTGCTAACCTCTCTGGCCGACATCGCCGGGGTAGAGCGCCCCAACCTGCCCAAGCGCCCCCGTCCCCATCAATTTTTGCGCGGCGACCGTCAGCTAGAAGCCAACACGACCGAATTGTTTGGCGAGTGTGACGCGGGGCGGCGCGTGCGCGTGATGGTGACATTACCCAGCGAGGCGGCGCAGCAGTACAGCCTCGTGCGGGAGCTGATGGAACACGGGATGGACATCGCCCGCATCAACTGCGCCCACGATGACGCCAACGCATGGGAGGCGATGGTGGCCTATGTCCGCCGCGCCGAACGCGAGACCGGGCGCACCTGCAAAGTAGCAATGGACTTGGGCGGCCCCAAGTCGCGCACCGCCGACCTGCGGAAACCCAAGGCGGGCGTACTGCATAAGGGCGATACCGTCTTGATGACCGCTGACAAGCCGCCCAAGAAGCACGGCGCGACAGCGGCACTGCGCTGCACCCTGACCGACGCACTGGCGCAGCTCAAAATCGGCGAATCGGTCTACTTCGATGATGGGCGCATCGGCGCGGTGGTCGAACACCTGCGCCCAGAAGGGGTGGTCGTCCGCATCACGCGCGCCCGTGAGGGTGGCGAGAAGCTCAAGCCCGACAAGGGAGTCAACTTCCCAGACACCGACCTGCGCCTTGACCCGCTGACGCCCAAAGACCTACAAGACCTCGACTTCGTGGCCGCCCATGCAGACATGGTGAACTATTCCTTCGTCCAGAGCGCCGAGGACATCACCCGGCTGCAAGACGAGCTGGCGAAGCGTTCCGGCGGGCGTGTCGTCAGCCTCGTGGCGAAGATTGAGACCGCCCGCGCCGTCCGCGCCCTGCCAGAGATTATCGTGCGGGCGGCGGGCGTTCAGCCGTTTGGTGTGATGATTGCACGCGGCGACCTCGCGGTGGAAATTGGCTGGGAGCGCTTGGCCGAGATTCAGGAAGAAATCCTGTGGCTGTGTGAGGCCGCGCACGTCCCGGTCATCTGGGCGACGCAGGTCTTGGAAGGGCTGGCGAAGGACGGTTTGCCGTCCCGCGCCGAAATCACCGACGCGGCCATGTCCGAGCGCGCCGAGTGCGTGATGATGAACAAAGGCCCCTACATCCTTGACGCGCTGGACATCCTCGACGGGGTGCTGCGCCGGATGCAGACCCATCAGGTCAAGAAGTCGTCGCGCCTGCGGGCGCTCAAATCGTGGGCGGGAAGTTAGGACAGCCCCCCTACGCCGGGAGTGCGATGTGGGGCGCAAGCTCCTCCCACTCGACCGCCGTCTGACGCCCGCCGTCAAATTCGGCGGTCAGCCACGCATAGGCGGCCTGCACGGTTGGGTGGTCTTTGGGCAAATCGTGGCCGAGGTGCTGGCGTATGAGGAACACCACGCCCGCCACGCCGGAGTCCTTGGTCAGCGAGACTTCCAGCGGGCGACCGAGCAAATCAGGGACGTTGAATGGCGCGTACATCCACCAAAACTTGTTTAATCCATCGGCGTGGACACCGGCGCGGGTGCGGTGCGCGTCGCGGCCATACAGCGGGTATTTGGCGGGCAGCGGCTCACCGAGGTCAGCGTACAGTGCGGCGAGGTCGTTCAGGGCGGTAAAGTCGGGTTGAGCATCGGCGTAGTAGCCCATCCCAATCAGATGAAGCAGCGTCTGTTCGAGCGGGGCGTTGCCGGTGCGCTCGCCTTTGCCCAACAATGTCCCATTGATGACCGCGCACCCCGCCCGCACCGCCGCCAGACAGTTGGCTGTGACGAGGCCGGTATCGTTATGCGGGTGAAATTCCAGCTCGTCGGCGGCCAAGCCCAGCCCGCGCAGAGCCCGCACCATGCGCGGGACAGAGCGCGGCAGCGCCACGTCGTCATACGGCAGACCCAACCCCATCGTGTCGCAGATGCGGAATTTGGGGCGCAGCCCTGCCGCCTTGCACAGCGCCAATACCGACTCGACGAACGGCGCGATAAACTCCCATGGGGCGCGGGTCGCGTCCTCAAGGTGCAAGCGCGGGCGGATGCCCTCGGCCAACGTCGCACGCACCGCGTCGAGGTAGGACTCTGCCGCCTGCGCCCGCCCGCCGGGTTTGAACTTGTGGAAGGTGTGGTAATCCGACGCCGAGGCCAGCATCCCGGTCTCAGCCACGCCCAGCGCTTTGATGAGCTGGACATCCTTCACCGAGGCGCGAATCCACGTCGTCGGCTCGATGGGCGCGCCTGACTCATAGCGCTCCATCGCGCCTTGCAGCGCCGCCCGGTCACTCTCTCGGTAGACAAAAAACTCGGCCTGCCGGATGGCGCCGGAATCGCCGGTAAACGCGCACATCAGGTCGTAAATCCGCAAGCTGGACTCCGCCGTCAGCGGGAGGCCGCCCTGCTGACCGTCGCGGTGGGTGGTCTCGGTCGTCCACGCCTGTGCGGGCAGGTCGGCGGGGCGCTCCGTCCAGCCGTAGCGCGGGAATCCGTCACGCGGGAATACATCTTCAAAATACTCTGGGCGTTCGTCAGGTGTGGTCATGGTATTTTGTCTTTCTCTGTTTGCAAACGTTATGGGTGGTTCGTCAGCCCCCCCATCCCCAGCCCTTCCCCCACAAGGAGGGAAGGGTGTTGCGGATATGATATTTGTAGGCGGGATGGTGTCTTTTAAGCTCTTGAATTGCGCCAAAATATCCTTCTATGTCGAACCAGATTCCCCTTCCCTCCTTGTGGGGGAAGGGGTTAGGGGATGGGGGGAAATATACAACATACCCCAACCATAAATAACTCGATAGCCACATGACCGACGTATTGACCGCTGAACAGGCCGCCGAGCGCCTGAACATCAAGCCCGCGACGCTGTATTCCTACGTCAGCCGGGGGCTGATTCGCACCCAGCCCGACCCGACTGACCCACGCCGACGGTTCTACCGCGCCGATGACATCGAACGGCTGGCGCAGCGTCGGGCGGGTGACCCCGCACCGGGCGAGGCAGTCATCCCGTCGCTGTTCGAGGCGATTGGACAAGACGCAATCAAATGGGCGGCGCGGGAGACATTCGAGCGGGCGGCGGCGATGCTGTGGGGCTTGGGCGCGGGTCGCGCCGAATTACTGTTCCGTCAGCCGCTGCCACCGGTCGCGCCTGAATCGGCGGGATTGCCCGTCCTCCCGGCGTTGATGACCGCGCTGGCGGCGGAATCGGCTTATGACGTGCGCGCCTATGACACCAGCCCCGACGGTCAGGCCATGACCGGGGCGCGCATCTTGCGCCTGATGGCCGATGTGCTGGCGGGCGGAGTCGGTGAGGGTCGGATAGCGGAGCGTTTGGCGGCGGCGTGGCGCGGCGATGCTCGCACGTTTGACGCGGCGCTCATCTTATTGGCTGACGAGGAATACCCCGCGACAGCGGGCGGACGGCTGGCTGACCGCGCGCAACGCCTCACGCCGTATGGGGTGACTCTGCGCGGGGCGGCGGGCCTGCTGCGCGAGGTCGGTCAGCCGGGGCGCGCCCATGCGGTCGTGGCGCGGCGCTTACAGCACGGGCTGGGTCTGCCGGGCTTTATCCCCGCCCCAAATGATGACCCGACCGGTCATCGGCGGACGGGCGCGCTTCTCGACCTGATGCGCTCGGCTTATCCCGATGGTATCGACATCGTGGAATCGGTCATCGGCGCGGCGCGATATGCCATGAGCGCGAGGCCGGGGGTAACGTTTGCGCTGGCGGCGTTGGAGGTGGCGGGGCGACTGCCCGACGGCGCGGGTCTGGGTCTGCTGGCGCTGGGCAGGTCAGCGGCGTGGCTGCGACCATAGGGGGTATGAGTGATGAGAGGGTGTTTGTAAATTGGCCAGATGAACAGCGAGGACAAGGCAGGCCCTGTCACTACAGGCGTAAATCTTCCCGCGCACAGGTGAAAATGGCGTAGGATTATCCGTCCTGTAGGGACAGCACCTGTGCTGTCCGCTGATGCTAAAGGTATTTGCAAACACAGATACGTCAAACGATGATTTTTTAGGTGAGGCAGGCGCGCCGTGACGCGCCCGCCCATCCCGTGAACTATCAGTTCTCGGCGAACAGCGACAGCAGGTTGCCCTCCGTATCCTTGAACGTCGCAAAGCGCCCGTCGTCGCCCATCTGGGTGATGGGGACGACAATCTGCGCGCCCAGCGAACGCACACGCTCAAGCATCTTCTCTAAATCGCCGCCGCGCCCCGCGTTCAGGTAGACGTGTACGCCCTGATTGCTCGGCTTGAGGTCGGGCGACTGCAACAGCGACCCACCGACGTTGCCCGGCTCGAAATACAGCGTCGCCATCCGGCGCGGCGGCATGTCGGTGATGCTCACCTCGCGCCCCAGCAGTTGACCGTAGAACTTGGCCGCCCGTTCAATATCCAGCACCGGAATCTCGACCCACGAAAATACGTTACCCATGTTGGTTTTATCTCCTCGTCTTGAACCCTTGGACAAACTCAGCATAGAATGGCTCTGGTGACATCTTGTGTCACCAGAAAAAATTAAGCTGAAAACGAGGGGATGACCATGCGCGCCGACCGCCTGCTGTCCATGATGCTGCTCCTTCAGGCGCAGGGGAGAACGACGACGCTAGAACTGGCCGAGTCGCTGGAAGTGTCACGGCGCACCATCCTGCGCGATATTGAAGCGTTGAGCATCGCGGGCGTCCCCATCCATGCCGAGGCCGGGCATGGCGGCGGCGTGTACTTGGATGAACACTACCGCGTGTCGCTCACCGGGTTGAAGGAGGCGGAGGTGCGCGCCTTGTTCGTCTCTACCCGTCCCGGCCCACTGAGGGACGTAGGTCTGGGGCAGGCCGCCGAAGTGACCCTACTCAAGCTGTTCGCCGCGCTGCCGTCGCTGCACCGTCATGAAGCCGAACGGATGCAGCAGCGCATCCACCTTGACCCGGCGTGGTGGTGGCACAAGGGCGAAACCCTACCCCATTTGGAGACGCTCAGGGCGGCGGTGTTCGAGGACTGCCGCGTCCGCGCAAGCTACGAACGCGGCGACGGGGAGGTTATGGAGCGGGTATTGGAACCCTACAGCCTCGTTGCCAAAGCCAGCGTGTGGTATCTCATCGCCCGGCGCGACGGGGAACACCGCACCTACCGCGTGTCCCGGTTTGGGATGGTCGAGGCGCTGCATGAGCGCTTTGAGCGCGACCCGGCGTTTGATTTGGCGTCGTATTGGCAAACCCATACCAACGAGTTTGTCGCTAACCTGCCGCAGTTTTCCTTCACGCTGCGCCTCCCCGCCGATAAACTGCAATTCCTGAAATTGTATGCAGCGGGGCGCTATACCCTCCGCGACACGGGTTCTGAGGGAACACACTGGGTGATTGATTTCCGGCTCAGTTCGCTGGAAGAGGCGCGGATGCTGGTCTTGGGGCTGGGGGCGGATGCCGAAATCATCGAGCCGGAATCGCTGCGCGACGCGGTGCTGCTGCAAGCTCAGCAAATAGTGAGGCACCTGTCGCTGGCGTGAAATTTGTATCTTGGCGCGCTGTAGGGGCGACACGGTGGGTCACCCATTGGTGGTTTGCACATCACCACTCAAGAATCCGGGGGAGCCGATAAGCCGCTTTTAGTCGAGGGGGTTCATTTCTCTGGGATACGCCTCACGGCGGACCTCATGCAGCCAACCCGGCGCTTTTTGTGGGACGGGCCGCCCCAATGCGCCCTATTTGGCCTTGCTCCTGGTGGGGTTTGCCAAGCCGCACCCATTACTGGGCGCGCTGGTGGTCTCTTACACCACCGTTTCACCCTCACCCGACGCCCCATCAGACGGGACGTGGGCAATGCACTTCTCTGTTGCACTTTCCGTCGGGTTGCCCCGCCCAGCCGTTAGCTGGCACCATGCCCTATGGAGAGCGGACTTTCCTCAGCAGGACAAGCCTGCCGCGAACCCCTAGCGCCCCCGGATTGCCTTCTATTATACCATGCAGACGGCTAGAACAGCTTGCGGAAGCTCTCTGCGGCTCGGCGCTGCTCGTCGGTCAGGTTTTCGGGGACGCTGACCAATACGCGGGCGTACAGGTCGCCGTGACCGCCGCGACCGTCGGGCATACCCTTCCCCTTGAGCTTGAGGCGACGCCCGGACTGCGTGCCCGCCGCCACCTTCACCCGCGCGGTGCCGGTAACAGTCGGAACGGTCGCCTCGCCGCCCAACAGCGCGGTGAACATATCGACCTTCACATCCACCGTCAAGTCGAGGCCGTCCCGCTCGAACTGCAAGTCATCCTCGATTTCAATCACAAGGTACAGGTCGCCCGTGCCCGCTTGACCAGCCTCACCTTCACCCTTGAGGCGCACCCGCGTCCCGTCGCTGACACCCGCCGGGATGTCGGCGCGGATGCGGCGGTCGCCTTTGGTAACAATGCGGGTCGTCCCCTCGTAGGCCTCCCGCAGCGACACCTCGACCGGGTGTTCGATGTCGCGCCCACGCGACGGGGCGCGACGGCCAAAGCCACTCCCCATCCCGCCGAACATATCGCGCAGCATATCCTCAAAGTGCGCGGGGTCTACCGTGCTGGGGTTGTAGTAGTTATCGCCGGGAACACCCCCGCCGCGCCCCGCAAACGGGTTGCCGTCCGCGCTGCCGAATTGGTCGTAGTTGCGGCGCTTGTCAGCATCGCTGAGGACGGCGTAAGCCTCGTTGACTTCCTTAAAACGCGACTCCGCGTTGGGCTTGTCCTTGTTCAGGTCGGGGTGGAACTCTTTGGCGAGCTTATGGTAGGCGCGTTTGATGTCATCTTCGCTGGCGTTGCGCCCCACGCCAAGGGTTTGATAGTAGTCTTGTGCCATTGTGGTTACTTCACCTTTTAATCAGAGTGATGAGGGATGAGTGGGGAGTGATGAGAGAAGAAAAGCGAACCTCACCCCCGCCCCGTTTCTTAGGGGAGGTGGCGGGGGGTAAATTGTATGGCAATCGGTGGTTAAGCGTGAGTGGTGGGCAAAATTTCTAACACACGTCCTATATGTCCAGCCCCACTTATCCCAAACCGGCATTTTTATCCCAAAGTCTTTGGCTGTCTTTATCCCAACCCTTATTTGGGATATGCAAAATATCCCCAGATTCGGGCTTTTTTATCCCAAATCTTCTAAGGATTCTTTTTGGGGCGGTGAAAAATGTTCATAACTTTGTTGATAACCTGTCGATAACTGTTCATAACTTGCCATTGCAAACCATAAAAAAGCGGTACAATTCAACTAGTACCCTCAAGTTATGAACAGCGTGAAAAGTTATGAACAATGCTATGTTCATAACTTATCCCACCCTTAACCCGATTGGGGGTGCAACTGGGGATAAAATAGGCCTCGAATTGGGTTATAAAAAGCCTGATTTGCGAAACTGGGGAAATATATCCCACACCAACCCACAATGGCCAAAAGTTATCAACAGTATCAACATCTCTACTACTGCTATTCAAAATACTTAGTGATGTCCATCATCCATCTTTTCTTGAACAGCGTCACCACCCATCAACAGAGACCCCCATGTCTTCAGCCCCACCCCCGAACGGCAATCAGAAGGCCACGCAGCAGATTAAAACCATGACGACGCCTTCCTCTGACCTAGAAGCAGAAGTCCTGCGCCTGCGCGCTCAAGTGGCCGGGCTGCGTAAAATGCTGACCGTGACCACCAAGCTGAATGCAGCCCTGCTCAAGCCTGACCCCCAGCTTGAGGTCTTGCTCCCGGCCATCATGGATGCCGCCGCCGAACTGACCGACTGTGAGTCAGCGGCGGTGCTGCTGTGGGACAATGACTGGCAAGAACTGTACTTCGCGGCCACCAACAGTACATCGCCGACCGCTCATGAGGTGCTGGGGATGCCCGTCCCGCTGAACAGCATCGCTGGGACGATTTTCCGCGAACGAAAACCCATTGCCGTGAATAATGTCGAGCAAGACCCGCGCCACTATAAGAGCGTCGATGAGCAGTCTGGGTTTCATACCGCCTCGTTGATGGGCGTACCGATGATTTCCCGTGATAAGGTCATCGGCGTGTTGGAGGTGGTCAACAAGCGGCGGCTCCCGTTCACCCAGCGCGACGAGCAGGCGCTGATGGTGCTGGGACAAGAAGCGGCGGTGGCGATTGAGGTAGCGCGCCTGCTGGTGCAGCTCAAGAGCGCCAACGAAGAATTGTCACAGGTCGAGAAGCTCAAGGACTCGTTCATCAGCATCGCCTCGCATGAGCTGAGGACGCCGCTGGGGTCAATTTTGGGCTACGCGACCTTCCTCAAAGATGACGCGCCCAGCGAGGACATGCGCGAGTACGCCGACGCCGTGATGCGGAACGCCATGCACCTACGCTCCATTCTCGACAGCATGGCCACGCTGCGATACCTCACGCCGGTGGGGAAGGACGTGAAGCCGGAGCGCACCCTCTTAACCGCTTTGCTGCGCGACCTGCAATCCGAGGCGTCTTCGATGCCCAACGCCGCCGAGCGCGTATTGACCTTTACGTCTGTGCCGGTCAGTCTCGCGGTGACCGTAGACCGTGAGCGCGTCGGGTTAGCCATCTCAAATGTGATGCAGAACGCCATCCGCTTCACCCCGCCCGGTGGCGTCGTCACCGTCAGCGCCCAGCAGCGCCCCGGCGAGGTGTGGATTATGATTGAAGACAACGGCATCGGTATCGACGCCGAACACCTAGAGCGCATCTTCGATGAATTTTTCCAAGTGGAAGACCACATGGTGCGCCGCTATGGTGGCCTCGGCATCGGGTTGAGCGTGGCGCGGATGTTGATTAAGGCCAACCACGGGCGCGTCTGGGCTGAGTCAGAGGGCGTGGGCAAGGGCGCACGCTTCATCGTCGCGCTGCCCATCGCCTAGCCTGCGGTCAGCTCCCCGCGCAGGTCAAGCTCGACCAGCCGCCGAATCTCATCGACGGCCAGCCCCCGGCTGAACAGATAGAACATCTTCGCCAGCGCCGCCTCGGTGGTCATGTCATGACCGCTGAGGACACCCGCGTGCGCCAGCGCCGACCCCGCCCGATACGCCCCCAAATCGACTGAACCTCGCACGCACTGCGTACACGCCACGATGACCACCCCTCGCGCTGTCGCTTCGGTCAGCGCCGCGATGAAGTCCGCGTCGTCGCCGGGGCCGTTGCCGACGCCGTAGGTCTCCAGCACCAGCCCACGCAGCGGCGGCTGAGTCAGGTGGCGCACAAGGTCAGCGGTGATGCCGGGGAACAGCCTCAGCACGGCCACCGGCGGGTTGACCAGCGCCTGCACGCTCAGGCCGCTCACCGCGCGCGGACGCACTAATTCATCGGCGACTTCGATGGTGATGCCCAAGCGTCCCAGCGGCGGAAAATTGGGCGACTCGAAGGCGCTCAGGCCGTCGGCGGCCACCTTCTGCGACCGACAGCCCCGCAGGAGTTTATCGCCAAAGCACAAACAGACCTCTGGAATCTCGCCCGCACCGGCAATCAACAGCGCATTAATCAGGTTGGCGCGGGCGTCACTGCGGATTTCGCACAGCGGAATCTGGGAGCCGGTCAGCACGACCGGCTTGGCCAACCCTTCCAACATGAACGGGAGCGCCGATGCGGTGTAGGCCATGGTGTCCGTCCCGTGCAGCACGACGAAGCCATCATAGTCGTCGTAGTGCGCGGCGATGTCGTGGGCGATGCCCAGCCAGTGCGCGGGGGTCATGTTGGCGCTGTCCAGCAGCGTAGCGTATTCGTGGACGGTGTAGTCGGGCATCTGGGGCGAGCGCAGTTCCGGCATCGCGCCCATCAACTCCGCGAGGTAGCCCGGTTGCGGCGCGTAGCCGTCCGCCGTACGCGCCATGCCAATCGTGCCGCCTGTGTACGCCACATAGACCCGTGCCATCGCCGTCTGCCCCCTGTGTTGGTGAATCTGTCTGCTTAACTATAACCTGCTGGCGTGTCAATCGCTTATCGGTGCTGGGCTAACGTTGGATGGGAGGGAAGCGCCGCTCGCTGACCCACGCCACGATGAAGGCAGCGGTCAGTGCCATTGCAACCGGGCTGGTCAGGGTCAAACTCAGCAGCTTGAGCTGTTTGAAAATCACCGCCATCTGCATCGCCACCTCGGACGGCGGCTGGCCGCTAATCAGCGTGGCGATGAACCCGACGTTTTCGAGGTAGTCAAAGAGGGTCGTCAGCAGGGCGAAAAGGTAAAATTCTCCACGCCACAACCATCCGGCCCATACCCACGGCAGCCGCCGCAGGAAGAAGGCATACAGCAGCATAAAGAACATTCCGCCGACCAGTGGGAAAACAAAGTCAAAGGCTGCAAACGCCCAGTACACGTCCAGCGCCTCGCCCTCATACAGCGGGCGCTGGGCGATAATCTGATCGCGAGTGAGGTCGTTCTGGGTGTCGTAGACCGGGGAGCCGGTCAATTCTTGGAAACGACCCTCGATGCTGAACAGGATGACCAATGACAACCCGTTGAG
The DNA here is from genome assembly GCA_025454725.1 of Anaerolineae bacterium. GTDB lineage: Bacteria > Chloroflexota > Anaerolineae > Aggregatilineales > Phototrophicaceae > Flexicrinis. Next base: position 3,141 of record JALONW010000117.1, on the reverse strand, counting down.
GACAAAGATTAAGGCAACCGCCCAAAGACGGCGGGTGATAAAGTCAAAAGTGCGGGATAGCATCTTCATTGGGGTATCCTCCTTAGGCGGGCTGCGCGGCGCGCACCCAAAAACCGCGCACCTGCACCACAATCAGGCTGGCGAGCAAAACGAGGGTAGTCATGAATGTGGCTGATAAGCACACCGCCTTCAGCAGGACGAACCACAGGCCGAGCGTCATCGTCGCGCTGGCCGCGTCACCGGCATAACCGCTGATGCATAGGATGAAGCACAGGTTTTCGAGGATGTCGAACAGCCCGACTCCCCACGGCAGCAGCAAAAATGGCCCCGTCAGCAGGTTCTGAAAGAATGGATGGCGGAGCCGGGGCAGCATGGCCGCCCACAGCAGGCTAAACGCCCCAAACGACAGCAGCGGCACGATGTTATCGAGGATGAAAAACGACCAGTACAAGCTGCGCGCCTCGGTGCTGTAGGTGGCAATCTGAGCGAGGGCTTCCTCGGCACTCAAGATACCCGAAACATTCTGAAGGTCAATCGGTTGGTAGCCGCTGACCGCCTCGAATTGGTGACCAAAAGAGGCCAGCGTCAGCGTCCATGTGATATTGAATAAAACGATGAGTGAGACAATGGCGACAGGGTGGAACCCACGGCCTAAGCGGAGCAGCAGCGCAATCATAGGGGACATCAGGACAATCCTTGGGTTATGAGAACATGTTAAACCAAACATTTGGTGGATAAATGAGCGAAAAAAATACGCTTTTATCCACCGACCAACCCCGACATCAACAACTCGACCAGACGCACCAGAGATTCATCCAGCACAGCAGCATCATACGCCACTGGGATGGCTTTCATCCCCTGCACCATTGAGACGAAGGCATAAGTGGCTAACTTGGGGTCATTGAAGCGCACCTCACCCCGGTCGATGGCCGCTTGCAGCGCGTCGATGATGGGGGCGTGCAGCGTGAACGCCTGCGCCGTCAGCGCCTCGATCTTGGACGGGCTGATCGCCCTGAGGTCAGAGTGCGCCATGCGCGCCATATCCAGCATCGGTTGGGACATAAACCAGCGTCCAACGGCCAGCAACTGCGCCCGCAGGTCATCGCCCGCGCCAGCCAGCGCCTGTTCCACCCCAGTACGGTGGCGCGCCAAGTTGCGCGCCATTACATCGGCGTAGAGCTGCTCTTTACCGCCCGGCGCGTAGTAGTACAGCGACGAGTGATGGACACCACTGGCCTGTCCGATGTCGCGCAGGGTGACATCGGCGTAACCGCGCCGCGAGAACAGGTCATCGGCGGCGTCGAGGACGCGCTGGAGGGTGTCATTGTCGAGAGCTTTGGGGCGTGCCACAGTTTATCCACCAAATGTTTGAATGGATGATAATCGAAACGGCGCAGACTGTCAATCAATGTTGGATGAGCGCCGCCAATGCTCATCCGATATTCGGGAAGCATTTAGTTAGCGGTGCTAACCTTCTGATTGTGAAATCGCTACTATGAGGGGAATTGTCAGAAGATGAGCCGGACTCTGCGGATTTTCGCGTGGGTGATGTTGATATTGGGTTTGATGGTCGTGATGTTGATATTGGGTTTGATGGTCGGTGGGTTTGTCATCTGGGCGAGTACGCCCGCTGGCGCGCTGATGCCAGAAGCCGAGGCTGCGTTGATGAGCGGTGCGCGGGTTGAGGTTTTGACCGAGCCGTACCTGACCTTCCGCCCGACCGACGGTGAAGCATCGACAGGCTTGGTGTTTTACCCCGGCGGGCGCGTCCAGCCGGAAGCGTATGCGCCGTTTGCGCAGGCCATCGCCCAACAGGGCTATTTGGTCGTCATCCCGGCCATGCCGCTGCAATTGGCGGTGTTATCGCCCAGCGCCGCTGCTGACGTGATGGCAGCCTTCCCAGCGGTCACATCATGGGCGGTCGGCGGTCACTCGCTGGGCGGCGCGATGGCGGCCAACTTCGCCCGCGCCAACCTTGACTCGGTCGAGGGGCTGGTGCTGTGGGCGTCCTACCCACAGGAATCGGACAGTCTCGCTGGGACGGACATCGTGGCCGCGTCGGTGTACGGGACATTAGACGGCCTCGCCACGGTCGAACAGGTCGAGGAGTCGCGGGCGTTCCTGCCGGATGATGCGTTGTTCGCGGCGGTCGAGGGCGGCAACCATGCCCAATTCGGCTGGTATGGCGACCAAGCGGGCGACAACCCGGCCACCATCACCCGCGCTGACCAAATGGCGCAGACGGTCGAGGCGACGGTGGCGGTATTGGCCGAAATTGCGGGCGGCTAGGTCAGCGCCTTGAGCAGCAGCGCCTCGACCGCGCCCTGTGGGTCGGTTTGACGTGCTTGGACGGCAGCGGCGGCCTCGTTCAATGCGTTGGGCGGCAGGCTGCCCAAGACGCGCTCGATGAGTGTATGGGCGAGGCGGGCGCGCAGCTCATCTTCGAGGTGGTCGCGCTCGCGCTCTGCCCGCCGCGCCCCGTCTGATAGGTAGGTGCGGTGCTGGTCGATGGCGTCCAGCAGCTCGGCCACCCCGTCGGATTGTTTGTTTCCTGCGTCCCCGCTGGCGACTGTTCGCACGACCGGCGGAAACCACATCCCACCGTCGCCGTGGGAAGTCGTCGGCGTGCTGGCTTGCATCATCTGGCCGTGATGGTTGACCATCCGCCCGTGGTTGGTTGGGTGGCCGAGTTCGAGCATGGCGCGCAGGGCGCGGGCGGTGTTCTCCGCGCCGGGGCGGTCGGCTTTGTTGACGACCAACACGTCGGCGATTTCGAGGATTCCGGCCTTAATCGCCTGAACATCATCACCGAGGCCGGGCGCTTCGACCACCAGCGTGGTATGGGCGGCGCGGGCGATGTCTACCTCGCTCTGCCCCGCCCCGACTGTCTCAAGCAGAATAATATTGAAGCCCGCCGCATCTAGCACGCGCACGGCGTCGCGGGTGGTGCGCGCCAGCCCGCCGAGGCTGCCACGGGTCGCCATACTGCGGATAAACACGCCGCTGTCGCCGCTGAGGTCGCGCATCCGAATCCGGTCACCGAGGATTGCACCGCCGGTAAACGGGCTGGTCGGGTCTACCGCGACGATGGCGACGGTCTGCCCGCGCCGACGGTAGGCGGCGGCCAGCGCGCTCACCAGC
>JALONW010000491.1 GCA_025454725.1 Anaerolineae bacterium | reverse complement strand
TGGAACCCGGAATATATCTATGAGATGGCCGCGCCGGGGACGACGATGGCGATTCCGCCGTGCCATACCATGTTCCAGTTCAACGTGCAGGGCGACCGCCTGAGCTGTATGTTGTTCCAGCGCAGCGGCGATATGTTCCTCGGCGTGCCGTTCAACATCGCTAGCTACGCGCTGCTGACGATGGTGGTAGCGCAGGTGTGTGGCTACCAGCCGGGTGAATTCATCCATACACTGGGTGACGCACACGTTTACAGCAACCACTATGAACAGGTGGCGCTGCAAACCCAGCGTGAACCACGACCGTTCCCGACCATGAAAATCAACCCAGCTAAAACCGACATCGACGATTTTGTGTATGACGATTTTTCGCTGGAAGGCTACGAACCACACCCGTCCATCCGGGGCGAGATTACGGTGGTGGGCGGCTTCAACGAGTCTGACCGCGATGAGTTTATGGGCCGCGGTGGGTGAGCCGGGAAGTGATAAGTAGATGAGATAGGGGCGGTCCGTGTAGGGATGCCGCCCCTATTTTTTTATCCATATCGGCGGATGATTCTGTGGCTGCGGGCGACGGCTTCGGCGCGCAGCGACTCCGGCTCTAAAATGATGACATCTTCGCCCAAGCCGAAAATCAGCATCAGCGCTGCTTCAATGTGTTCTGACTCAAAGGCCACGGTTAACCAACTATCACTGGGGTCCGTGGCGATGACCTCATGCCTTCCCGTGGCGTAGGTGTCGATAAAGCGTTTGCGACGCGGGTGTACCTTGAGCGTATAGCGATATTCCAGCAGTGACGTAAAAAACTGTTGGGCGCTGGCCTTCCAAAATTGTTGTAGGTCAAAGTCGGGCTGGCGCTGGAAGGGTTGCGCTAATGCTGTGATGGATAAAAGTCGAGAGGTACGGTAGGTGCGGAACTCATCATCGCGCCGCGCTACCAGATACCACACACCGCCTTTGGCGACCAAGCCGTAAGGCTCGATGGTGCGTTCGATGTGTTCGCCTGCATGGGTTTGGTAGCCGATTTGCAGCATTTGAGTGTGATTGATGGCGTCTAGCAGCGCTGGCACATGAGCGGGGGTATCTTGCTCCACCCACCAATCGGAGTCGATAAATACGCGCTGGCGCATCTCTTCGATGCGCTGACGGTGTAACGCAGGCAATCCCGCAAAAAATTTGAGCAGTAATTGCTCAGAGGCCGCCTCTAAACCGATGTCGGCCAAGAGTTTGAGGTTGCCGGACAGGAACAGTGCTTTGACCTCGGCTTCGTGAAGGCCGTTCAGCGATAGGCGGTATTGTTCATCTAGGCCGATGCCGCCGCCTTCGCCGCTTTGTGTATAGATGGGGACGCCAGCGGTGGACAGCGCCTCGATGTCGCGCAAAATTGTCCGGCGCGAGACTTCTAACGTATCGGCGAGGGCTTGGGTCGTCATCTTCTGATGGACTTGCAAGTGGAGCAAAATTGCCAGCAAACGGTCTGCGCGCATGATTGGTCTCTGTTTCGAGTTGGTGACAATAGGTGTCACTGATTGGCGTGCATTATAAAGATGCAACCGGTTTATATACCAATGGAGTGACGTGATGACCCAAAAAATTCCCCGCTTTAGTGTCGAATGGGTAACAGACTGCGACCCCGTGATTGGGCTGTGGTTGGCGGTCTTAGATGATGCGCGAGACCGGATGCTATATGCGCTGAAGTCGGTTCAGGAAACCGATTTAGACCGCACGCCGCCCGTCGGCATCAATACCATTGGCATGATTTTGTATCATGTGGCGCTGACTGACCTCAACTGGGTCTATGACAATCTGCTGAAGGAACCGTACCCGGCAGATATTGCGGCGCTGTTCCCGCATCCGCTAACCGACGCGGATGAGAACCTCTATGCGGTGCGTGGGTGGGGGATGAAAGATTACCTCGACCGGATGGCGGCAGCACGCGCCAAGGTACATCAGGTGTTTAAGGCGATGTCGCTCGAAACCTTCCGGGCGTTGGTGCTGCGTGAGGAAAGCTATGGGACGTATGAGATGACGCCGGAGTCGATTTTGCGTCACCTCGCCCAGCATGAGGCCGAGCATCGGGGAGAAATTCAGTTGTTTGTCGGGGCCTATCGCCAAACCGAGTAGCGCTGTTGTATGGGGGCGTACAGGCGCTGTGTGCCCTCATAAATTGACATAAAAACATTTGTTCTATATAATAAGAGCTATGGACACACATGCGACCACCCCAAACCAAGCCCTAGAATTGTTCTCTGAACTCGGCGATGTAACACGCTTCGAGCCGGGCGGGGATTCGCCGCAGGACGAGCGCCGCGACGACTCACGGCTGTACCAATCTAAGAGCCTGTTGGAGTGCGTCGCGCATTTGCAGACTCCCAAAGGAACAAAACCTGTCCTCAAGACGATGGTGACCACCGCGTGTGAGCGCAACTGCCATTACTGCCCGTTCCGCGCCGGACGGGGCAAAATGAAGCGCGTGACGTTCACGCCCGACGCGCTGGCCGGGGCGTTTGACCGTTTGCAGCGCGCCAAACAGGTCGATGGGTTGTTCTTGTCGTCAGGCATTATCAAGGGGAGCGTGACAACCCAAGATAAGCTGATCGACACGGTCGAAATCGTGCGGCGCAAATATGGTTACCGGGGTTATGTCCACCTCAAGATTATGCCAGGCATCGAGCGCGACCAACTCCACCGCGCCATGCAGATTGCCGACCGTGTGTCGGTCAACCTCGAAGCACCGACCCAAGCGCGCCTCGATGCCCTCGCG
>JALONW010000116.1 GCA_025454725.1 Anaerolineae bacterium | reverse complement strand
CATCGGCATGATGGCGTTGTGTGCGCCAGCAGCGGCGTAGATGGTGTCATAGCGCGCCAGCGATTCGTCAATGTAGACGGTGATGTCGTCGCGCCGGTGCGCGATGGGTGGGACGCCGCCCGGCGCATAGCCGGTCATGGCGATGCAGTCCTCGGCGCTGGCTGAGCGCACCTTCTTGCGGCTGACCCCGTACAGCGCGGCCAATTTTCGGTCATCGACGCGCTGGTCGCCGCTGATGATGACCACCACCGGGCGCTCCTCGACCCAAAACACGATGCTCTTGGCAATCTGCCCCAATTCACAACCGATGTTGTCGGCGGCCATCTGTGAGGTGGCGGTCGAGGCGTCGAAGAAGCGGATGGTCACTTCTGGCGCAAGCACCGCCAGCGCCCGCTCGACGTGCTGCGCGCTAAATTCGTCCATACAATATTTTCCTCGTGGTTACTGCGGTATAAGGCGAGTAGCCCTACGGATGGTCTGCGCCCACCTCGTCACTCATCACTTTTCTTCCCAACCGGCATCGTCAGGGTAAAAATACTGCCCTCGCCGGGCGTTGTCCGCACCGAGAGGCGGCCACTGTGTGCCTCGGCCACGCTGCGGGCGATGTATAAGCCCTGTCCCAGCCCACGCGGGTCGAGCCGTCGCCCGTCGCGGGTGGTCGGTCTACCCCGGTAGAAGCGGTCGAAGATGCGCGGCAGGTCATCATCAGTGATGCCGACCCCGCTGTCGATGACATCGATCATCAGGTAGCGCGGGTCATCCTCGTCCAAACCGGCAACCACCATCACACTGCCCTTGGGTTCGGTGTACTGGATGCTGTTGCGGAGCAGGTGACCCAGCGCCCAGCGCAGGCGGGCTTCATCACCGTCCACCACCAGCTTACCGATGTCGCGCACCATCAGCACGATTTCGAGGCCGCCCGCTTCGATGTCGGGCAGGATGCCGCGCACGACCCCGTTGAGCAGCGGCTCGACGGCCACCGGCTCACGGCTGACCATAAACGTCCCCGCGCCAATTTCGGCGAGGTCGAGCATTTCGACGACCATGCGGTCCAACACGTCTACATGGTCAATCAGCGACTCGACCATCTGGTTGACTGCGACCTCGCTGCCCGTGCGTGCGCTGAGGAGGTCCGCCGTGCCTTTAATCTTCGCCAGCGGGGTCTTGAGTTCGTGCGAGATAGAGCGGATGAAATGCGAGCGCAGACGCTGCGAGACCTGCTCACCCGACACATCGCGCACCATGACCAGCGTCCCGACGCGCCGCCCCTGTGAGGTACTGACCGAGGCCACACGCACGGCTACCGTCCGGTCGTGGTGGTCAATACGGACGGGGGCAGACAGCGGCACAGCCCCATCCCCAGAGTCCGGCGGGGGCTGCATGGCCGCGACCGCCTGCCCCGGTCGGCTGTAGGTAAATTCTTCGGGCGTGCCGAACAGGTCCCGCGCCGCACCGTTCATGTAAACCGGCGCGCTGTGGTTGTCCATCAGCACCACGCCCTCTTCCAGCAGGTCGAACGCCCCCCGTAGACGCTCAAGGTCGCGCTCTTTCTCCCGTGCCAAGAGCTTGAGGCGCTCGTTGGTCTGGATGAGCAGGCGCTCCTTATCCCGTGCCACCCCACGGCTGCGCGGCGGCTCCCGGCGGAACTGGCCGAATAGCCGGTCGAAGAAGGTGTTCGCGCCGCTGCTCAGGGCTTGGACACGCTTCAGGTCATCCGGGGGTGGGGTAGATTGGGTCACGGCTTGGGCTTGTCATCCTTCTGGATGGGGTGCTGACGGGTTGGTTCCGACGGAGACGGTGTGGGCGCGACGGGCTTGACCGGAGCAGTCGGCGGCGCGGTAGGTGAACCCGCTGGCGGGGTCTTGCTGGGTGCGGCGCTTGGCGCGCTGGGCGCAGCAGACGGCGCGGCTGGGGGTGTCGGAGTGGGCGGGATAGGAGTCGGCGCAGGCGCTGACGCAACCGGCGGCGCGGGCGGCGTGGGTATGGATGGGGCAGCGGGGGCGGCGGCCTCGGCCACCTTCTGCGGGGCGGGCTGGGACTGCTTTTTCTTGATAATGTCGTGCAGGATGACCCCCAGCCGGTCGAAATCGGGCAGCGGCTTGTTGATTACATGGTCAACGCCGAAGTCCTGCCGCAGCCGGTCAATCTCCTCCTCGCTGAGGACGAAGGCCGTCATCAGCACGATGGGGATGTGCTTGAGCTTATCGACCTCGCGCATCCGGCCTGCAATCTCGTTGCCCCGGCGACCGGGCATACGGATGTCCATCAGCGCAAAGTCCGGTAGGCTCCCACCTGTCACCTTCCCCGACTCCAGCTCGTCGAGCCAGTCCCACACCTTCTGTCCCGTCTCAAACATCAAGGGGGTATGTCCCCAAACCTGACACATAATCCCAACGAGATTACGGATGTCGGCCTCATCTTCCGCGATTAACCAATTCACGGGCATCCTCCATCACCGGCGGCATCAAATACCTTACGGGCCAGCATGACACGCAATTTGGCCTCAAGTATACCTTGCTTTGATTATAGACACATCAGGGAACGTTGCCAGCAGATAACGCACCAAACAACCAGAGCGTATATCTTCCCTCAACATTCGGGTTACCGCCCGCTAAAACGAACGATACCGGCTCGATTTCCCCGGTCGCCATCTCTGCGACTGCATCTAATATATCAAATGTCAGCGCTTCGCCACCGTATGCGATGTCAATTTCGCGCCAATCGCGCAGCACACAGGAGCGCAAACCCCAGTCGGGGCAGGCCGCGACGCCCTCAACCTCTGACGCAGTCACCTGCATGTCGAGGCGGATACCCTCCTCGGCCTGTGCAGCCAAGCGCAGAACGCCATCCCGCGCAAACGGCCCGTGGCGCAGCACAACCACATCGCTATCGGCGATGCCTTCCAGTTGCAAACCATCAATGCGCGCCACGAACACGCCCAACCCCGGCTCTAAGCTGCCGATGGTCATCGTTACCGACCCCTGTGCGTCGCGGGGCGAAATACTGAAGCTGGCCGACTCCGCCAGCATATTTTCCCCAGTGGCCGAAAACGAACGTTCGCCCAGCGGGATATTGCCGCCAGAGATGATGGGTGGGGCATCGGATACCCCGTCCTGCGGGTCTGGGAGCGCGCACAGCGTTGGTGAACCGTCCGTGCCGCCACCGTCACCCACGCGGATGACCGGCGGGAACGATGCCCAGACCGTCAGGCGCAGTTCTGGCGCAGTCTCCCCGGCGTCGCCAAACTCGACCACCGCCACCGAGGTGGCGACCTCGGACTGACAGCGGAAGGTCACATCGGTGTAAGGGTCTGGCGCTTCCGGCGCAGCGGCAAGCAGCGATAGCGTCAGCCGGTAGCTGCCGGTCGTCGTCCCGTTGTCCAGCCCGTCGCGGCTGGCAATCAGCACCAGTTCACCTGAAAACGGGACAGTGAAGCGCAGGATGGCCTCGCTGTCCGGCTCTGAGAGAAGAATTGTCCCGTCTTCAAGCTGGTCGCTGGACGCGAACACGTCGCCGCTGGCGGCGCGGACGCCCACCACCGGCGCAAGCCCGCCCGACCCAGCCATGACGACCTCGTACTCCTCGCCCGCCGTGCCGTAGAAGCGCCACAAGTCGAAGAAGGCGACCTCGGTTATCGTTTCGACCACGGTTTGGTCGCGTTCGATGGTTTGGTCGCCGGGGATGTCTGGGGACGACTGTGCCGCCGCCGCCAGACTGGATAAACCCGCCAGCACTACCCAAAGCGCTAACCGCCGCATCGTCATCATGACCGGGCGCGGAACCAGCGGTAGTCAATGTCCGGGAACACCTTGTCCAATTCCCAGTATTGCTCGGACAGCACCCGGTCGGGGACTTTGCGGTCGAGGCTGTCGGCCAGTTTGGTAAAGCGCTCGAGGTGCTGGTTGAAACGCTGGATAGCGTAGTCCCGCGCCTGACCAGTCGTCACCAAGAAAGGCCAGTCGGAGCTTTGCAGCAGCAGCACCTCACGGGCAATCTGGTTGAGGACGATGCGCTCGTCGTCGGTTGGCTGTGGGTAGCGGATGACCAGCCCTTCCAGTCGGATTTCGGCCTCGTGGATGGGCGTCCACATCCAACGGTTGTCGGTATTATTCCACGTGAAGTGGTTGCCGCCCGCGCCCCATGAGCTTTCAGGGATGTGGAGGACGTGTTTGGGTGGGTTGGCGGTCAGGTATTCCTGTGTGGTCTGAAGTTCGACCGACGGGTCGCTGGCAAGGTGGCGCAGCACCTTTTCCAGCCACAGCACCCCCTCGTACCACCAGTGACCGAACAGCTCGGTGTCGTAGCTGCTCATCACGAGGCCGGGTTCGCCGGTCTTGGTCTGGTACTCGCGCAGTTGGTCGCTGACGAGGTGGGCGAAGTGTTCTGCGTGCTGCTCGACCTTATAAGCCGCCCATTCGGGGTGATAGTAGTCCTTGTGGGCGAGGTCGAGTTTTGCGCCCGTCACGCGCCAATACTTCAAGCCGCTGGTGCCGGCCTTCTTGTGAAATTCGCGGTAGTCGAAGTCACCGGGGTAGCCCGTCGATGCGCTCCACACCTGTTGACCGGTCTGGGCGTTGCGCCCGATGACAGCCACTCCGCTACCGGTCTGGGCGTTGCGCCCGATGACAGCCACTCCGCTGTGGCTGAGGGCGGCATCCCCGCTGGACGTATCGCTGACGTAGTAGGCTTGGAAGGTGGTCGCATCGCGCTTGGGAAACTCGTGCATGTTTGGCACGACGTAGCGGCGGCGAATCTGGCCGTAAGGGCCAACTACCTCGCCCGTCGCAACACCCACTGGCTGACCGCCCGTAATCGTGTGTGTCTCGGTGAAGAATGCACGGATGTCGTGTTCGAGCAGGTGTTGTTCCAACCCGACGCGCACTCCATCGCGGGTGAAGTAGGCCGGGCGGTACGCACATTCCGGCAGCCAGAAGCTGTGCGGGTGGCGGCCATAATGCTTGATGTACGAGCCGATTCCAGTCTGAATCTGGGCGCGTATTGAGCTGTCACGTCCCAACAGCGGTAAGTAGGGGTGGGTGGCGGCGCTGGTGACGATTTCGATATAACCGTCGTCTTGCAAGCGGCGGAACGCGCCGATGATGTCGCCGCCGAAGCGGGTGTGGAAGGCGCGCTTGACGTTCTCAATTGGCCGCCCGCGCCTCGGTAATCGCACGGGCGTCGAGGCCGGTCTGCTGCTCATTGGTGACGCGCAGCGGCTCATCCAACCCCATCACCGAGTCGAGGTCACCATCAATAGGCAGGCCGCTGAAGAACAGCATATCGCGCTTGGCGGCGGCGATGCGGTCATCGAGGTATTCGTCGAAGTGCTTCAAAATCAGGGGGTCGGCCAGTTGTTCGGTCAGCACCGGCGTAATGCCGATGTTCAGCCGAAATTTTACCCCCTCCTCAGCGAGGTCGTAGAGCGTCTCCAACAGCGGCACATAGGTCTCGCTTGCCGCCTCATGAATCCACTCCTCGCCGTGGGGCCAACGCCCTGCCAGCCGCGCATAAGGGAGGTGGCTGTGCAGGACGAACATAAACGTGCCATTGGATGCCACTTTATAGGGTCTCCCATACATAGAAGTATTTTTAGGCGTTAAACGCGATACTCAGTGTGTCACGATATGGCCGTGATTCGGGGTTGCAAGGGATGAAGGATGAGTGATGAGGTTAAAATTTAATGGCGAAGAGGGAAATGACCCTAACCGTTCTTTTTAGACTCTCCACCCGTGCGCCCGCTCACGCAAACGTCCGTGATTCACTGATACTTAATGGATTTTAACCTTTTAGGGCGCTTCACCGCAATTGCGCCACCGCCGAAACCGTTTGTACGAATCCACCAAAGATTAACGTTTGTCGATTAGAATGGCATAGGTTGTGACGTTTGGTCGTGAGATTTGGCACAAAGTTTGTTATAACCACTTGTTATAAACCAACGTATACCCCACATCGTCCCATCACCCACCCCCAGAGGATAAACAGTGGCCTCCTATACCGGTCTTTCGTCCGCCGAGGTCGCCCAGCGCGTCCGTGACGGCAAGAGCAATAACTTTGAAGCGCGCAGCGGTCGGACCTACTTCCAGATTGCGCGTGACAACGTTTTCAACCTATTCAACGTCGTGCTGTTCACCCTGCTCATCATCGTCTTGATTTCCCGCGACTACGCGACTGTGTTCTTTGCCGGGTTCAGCGTGTTCACCAACTCGGTGCTGGGCATGTTCCAAGAGATTCAGGCCAAGCGCAAGCTCGACCAAATGGCTGCGCTGGCCGCCAAAGAGGTGCGCGTCTGGCGCGACGGTAAGCTCATCACCATCGGCCACAAAGAGGTGGTCATCGACGACCTCATCGTGCTGGAGCCGGGCGACCGCATTGTCGTGGACGGCGTGATGGTGTTCGGTGATGCGCTGGAAGTGGACGAATCACAGCTCACCGGCGAGTCCGATGCAGTATTTAAGGACGAGGGCAGCCCGGTCTCGTCCGGCTCGTTCTGCATCGCGGGCAGCGGTGTGATGAAGGCCACGCGGGTCGGCGCGGACAGCACCGTCAACCAGCTTTCGATTATCGCCAAGGCCTACAAGCAGTCGTTGACCCCTACCCAGCACAAGATTAATGCCATCGTCGAAATTTCGGTGCTTGGGATGTTCATCTTCACGCCGATGCTGTTTATCGCCGGGCTGGTGCGCGGTGAAGAGCCGTTGGACATCATTCGCAACGCGGTGGTGTTCGTGACCAGCCTTGTACCACAGGGCTTGGTGCTGGTCGCCACGCTGTCGCTGACCATCGGGGCAGTCCGCATCAGCCGCTTTAAGACGCTCATCCAGCGTGTCAACGCCGTCGAGTCGATGGCGAACGTGAGCGTGCTGTGCTTTGACAAAACTGGCACACTGACCGAAAACCGCCTGTCGGTCAGTGAAATTCAGCCGCTGGGCGGCACCTCTCTCGACCACGCCAAGCGCTATCTGCGCCAGTACACCGAACACCTCAGCCACCAGAACCGCACCGCCGGTGCGGTCAGCGAATTTGTGACCGGGACCCCCTTGCCGACCGTCGAAAAGCTGAAGGAAATCCCGTTCACGTCGGGGCGCAAGTGGGGCGCAGTCGCGTTCAACGACAGCAGCATCCTCGTGATGGGTGCTCCGGAGCGCATCCTTAGCGACGAGGCCACACTGCGCGCCTCCCGTGAGATGTCCTCACAGGGGCTGCGCGTGCTGGCCTTCGCTAAGCTCGACCAGCTCCCAGCGGGCGATAAATTGGTTGGGGCGGTCGGTGTGGAACCGTTGGCGCTGGTCGTGATGAGCGACCATGTGCGCGAGGACATCCAAGAGACGCTCCAGCAGTTCCGCGACCTCAACGTCGGGCTGAAGGTGGTCAGCGGCGACAACATCGAGACGGTGCGCGCCATCGCCGCCGATGCGGGCATGGACACCACCTATGCCTACACTGGCGACCAGCTCGAAGCCATGCCGCAGTCGGAATTTGCGACCGCCGTTAAAAAGGGGAGCGTGTTTGCTCGCATCGAACCGGGGACCAAACAAAAAATCGTTGAGTCGCTGAAGGACGGCGGCGAATATGTGGCGATGGTCGGTGACGGCGTGAATGATGTCCCCGCGCTGAAGGCCGCCCACCTCGCAGTGGTGATGAATGACGGCACGCAGATTAGCAAGGACGTGGCCGACATCGTGCTGTTGAACAACGCCATGTCTACGCTGCCCCGCGCCTTCTATGAGGGGCGTGAAATCACCCAGACCATCTTTGGCACAACCAAGATGTTTATGGCGCGCAACCTATACAACATTTTGCTGTTCGTGTTTGTCGGTTTCATGATGCTGCCGTTCCCCATCACCCCTGTCCAGATGAGCTGGGCGTCGTTCGGGACGGTCAATATGCCCGCGACGTTTATCGCGTTCGGCATCATCCGCCCCAAGTTCATCAAGAACTTCCGTGAGGACGTGCTGGACTACCTGCTCACGGTCGGTGTTATTGGCGCGGTCGTACTCGCCACGCTGTTTACCTCGGTCTATACCATCACTGACGGCGACCTGATGGCCTCACGCAGCGCGCTCACACTTTATATCTGCTTGTTTGGGATGCTCATCGTCTGGCAGGTACAGGGTGTCGATGTCGCCCAGCCCAGCACGTTCTGGCAGCACCGCCGGGTTGTGTTCATCAGCGCGTTGGTGACGATTTTAACGATGCTGTCGTTCTACAGCGGCATCGAGGCCTTCCGCTTCAAGGGGCCGACCTTTGATACCGAGATTGGGCGCTCGATTATCGCACTGCTGGCGGCGCTGTTCGGCCTGACAGTCCTCATCACCAGCCGCGCCATGCGTGACCGCGGCCTGATTAACCGGCTGTGGATGCTGGTCGGTGTCAAGGGCATGGAAGAGGCGGAAAAGTAGGGGGAAAACATCACCCCCAACCCCCTCTCCCTGAGAGAGGGGAGATGCCCACCTGTCGCGTTATAAAACCCTCTCCTTAGGAGAGGGGAAGGGGTGAGGTTCCCATGACATTCCGTACACCCTCATCCTTCCCAACCCATCACTCAAAAACAGCCGGAGGACGACGCCGATGGACATCCGACGTACGCTGGAGGCCGCGCTCATCGACATCCGCGAGGGGCGGCAGGACTACGCTCGGCGCAACCTGTGGGCGCTCATTCGACAAAATGGCGTAAGTGCCGCCTATCGCGCTGACGCTTTCGTCGCGCTGGCGCAGACCTACTTCACGCAGGCCGAGAAGCGCGCCTGTTACGGTGAGGCGCTGCTGCACACCTCCGGCCATCCAGAGGCCGTGCGCGGACTGACACAGCTTGCCATGCCGCCCGCGCCTGTTGCCAAACCGGGCATCAAGCCGCCACCGCCACCCCCCAGCAACCGCCCTGAACTGGTCGATTTCTTCCCGGTGGTCGGCGTCCTTGACGGGCCACACGGCCCCGGCAGCGGTTTCTTTGTCTCTGCCGATGGGCTGATTGCCACCACCCGCTATGTCATCGAGTCCTGCGTGGCGGTGACGGTCGAACTCGCCCCCCAGCGCCGGGTTCGGGGGGAAGTGGTGTGGTCGTCACCCACGCTTGACCTCGCGCTGGTCGAGACCCCTTATCATGTCCGCAGCCTGTTGTCGCTCAATGCGGCGGCAATCCCGCTGCCCGACCAGCCTTTATCCATCCACACTTACCAGCAAGAGGTGCTGTACGCCCGCCTGCGCCAGAGTGGTCGCGTCCTGCCGCCAGACTGGTTCCCCACCGACCTCAGCGCGGTCTGGGACGCGGGCGGCGGCCCCATCCTCAACCGCGATAACGCTGTGGTCGGGATGCTGACGCGCAATTGCAGCCGCACCACGCCCCACGTCTACGCTCTGACCCTGCGCGCTATCTTAGAGGCGGTCCGGCTGTACCAGACCCAAGCCACCGACGGCCTTCAGCGGCGCTACTGCCCAAGCTGCGGCCAGCGCGGTTGGAAGGACGCCGCTGAGGTCGCCTGCCCGCTGTGCGGCTCGGCCTTCTCGGAAGATTGGCTTCGCCGCTAGGCTGGACAGGATGGGCTGCCAAAATTGCCGTATTCTTATCCATCTGCAACGAAATCCGGGTAGAGTTGTTGCATAACCTTTTGAACAGTGGGAGTTATCGGCACGATGGCAAGCAACCAAAAACGAATCCTACAATACCTCTTGGGGCGGCTGGATGACCTGCTGCTTCAGGACGATGAGTTTAGTTTCCCGGCCAAAGCGCAGGTTTTGGCCGACCTCGAAGAACTCGACGACCCGGAATCGCTGGTGCGCCTGCGCGAAATCTTGCAGGACCGCGACCTGAAAATGAGCCACCAGACCCGTGAAGCCGTCAAGCACACGGCCACTGTCCTCTACCTGCGCCACCGCGACGAAATCGAGGAATAGCACGGTGGTTTGGGCGGTTGCGCGGAATTGAGTCATAATCGGCGGCTGTTGTCGTTTTTCCGCGCTGGAATGAGGTCTTCTGATGACGATTGATGTGTTGGTCCGCGCTGGGACGGTGCTGGACAGCACCGCCGATGCGCTGGTGGTGTTTATGGGCATCGAGATGGCGGGCGACTCCCCGCGCATCGACTCGCTGGACAAGGCGCTGGACGGCGCGCTGTCCGAGCTGGTCAGCGGCGGTGATTTTAAGTCCAAGCCCGAATCGACCTGCGTGCTGTACCCGCGTGGCAAGGTCGCCGCCAAACGGGTGATTTTGGTCGGTATTGGGACAGTAGCCGACTTCAGCGGTGAGGTTCTGCGGCGGGCGGCAGCGGTCGGCGTGCAGCAGGCGCGCGGGCTGGGTGCGAAAACAGTTGAGTTTATGCTCCCGTCGGTTGTGACGGTCGAGGCAGCATCACAGGTCGTCGTCGAGGGGGCGATGTTGGGGCTGTACACCTATCGCGGTCAGAAATCGACGCCCGACGAGTCGAACAAGGTCGAGTCGCTGTCTTTGGTGGTGGCTAAGGCTGATAAGACGGCGGCAGAGGCTGGCCTCAAAGTCGGGTCGTCGCTGGCGCGAGCGGCACACCTTGCTCGTGAATTGGTGAATATGCCGCCCAACATCTGCACGCCGGCTTATCTCGCACAGGCCGCTGTTCGCATGGCGGGTGAGGTCGGTCTGCGCGCCGACGTGTTAGAGCGCGGTCAGATGGTCGCGCTGCGGATGGGAGCGCTGTTGGCTGTCGCACAGGGGAGCAAGAACTCGCCCCGTTTCATCATCCTAGAGCATAACGCAGCGCGCGCCGAGGAACTGCCGACGCTGGTGCTGGTCGGGAAGGGAGTCACCTTCGACACCGGCGGTTACAGCATCAAGACGGCTGACGGTATGGTCGGGATGAAGGCCGATATGGGCGGCGCGGCGGCGGTCATTGGCGCGATGCAGGCCATTGCTGAGCTGGATGTGCCACTGCACGTCGTCGGCCTGATTCCGTCGGTCGAGAACATGATTAACGATGAGGCGTACCGCCCGCAGGACGTGCTGACCGCCAGCAATGGCAAGACCATCGAGGTCATCAGCACTGACGCCGAGGGGCGGCTCATCCTCGCTGACGCGCTGGTTTATTCGGGGCGTTATAAGCCCACCGCCGTGGTCGATATTGCTACGCTGACTGGCTCGATGGCCGGGGCGTTGGGCAACGTCTATGCGGGCTTTTACGTCACCGACCCGGCGCTGCGTTCGGCGCTAACGCAGGCGGGCGGCACGACTCATGAGCGCCTGTGGGAGATGCCGCTGGCGGCGGAGTACCGTAAGCTCATTGATACCGACACCGCCGACATGAAGAACACCGGTGGGCGGCTGGGCGGCGCGAATATCGCGGCTATGTTCCTGAAGGAATTTGTCGAGTGTCCGGCGTGGGCGCATATCGACATGGCGGGGGTGATGTCTGACGCGGCGGGCAATCCGACCATTCCGACAAAGGGCGGAACGGGTTTTGGGGCGCGGCTGTTGGCAGAATTGGCGCGGGTGTGGAGTTCTACGGTCAAGCAAGGAGCATAGGCCATCATGGCGAGTGTTTTAGGGATTGATATTGGTGGTTCAGGGATTAAAGGCGCGCTGGTTGATACCGAGAGCGCGGCGCTGGTCAGTGAGCGGATGCGCGTCGAGACGCCGCAGCCCTCCACGCCAGAGGCGGTCGCGGGGGCGGTCAAGCAGGTGGTCGCGCTGCTGGATTACACCGGCCCGGTCGGCTGCACATTCCCGGCCATCGTCAAGAACGGCGTGATGCACAGCGCCGCCAATGTCGATAAGTCGTGGATTGGGATGGACGGTCAAACTCTGTTCGAGCAGACCGTGGGGATGCCATTCGTCGTCCTCAACGACGCTGACGCGGCGGGTGTGGCCGAGATGACCTTCGGCGCGGGCAAGGGGCGCAACGGCGTTGTTATCCTGCTCACGTTTGGGACGGGCATTGGCAGCGCGGTGTTTTTGAACGGTCAACTGCTGCCCAATACCGAGTTTGGCCATCTACATCTCAAAGGCAAAATTGCCGAGGCGCGGGCGGCATCGCGCATCAAAGACGAGAAGGATTTGACGTGGGGCGAATGGGCCAAGCGCGTCAACCAATACCTGATGCATCTTGAATTCATCTTTTCGCCCGACCTGTTTATTTTCGGCGGCGGGGTGAGCAAGCGTCACGAGAAGTTCTTCCCGTTCTTCACGCTCAAAACCGAGATTGTCCCGGCGCAGTTTTTCAACGATTCGGGCATCATCGGCGCGGCGATGTCGGCGGCGCAGGGCTAACCTCACCCCTCACCCCTTCTCCCTGAGAGAGGGGGTGATACCCACCTGTTGCGTTAAACCCCTCTCCTAGGGAGAGGGGCAGGGATGAGGTTCAGACTCCATGCCAATCAAAACAATTATTTTGTTTAACCGTTATTCCCCCTGACGAAAACCACCCCAACGCCGGTTGGAGTAGATGAGCGGCTCGCCGGGGTTGACGTGTGCGGCGACGATTTCGCCAATCAGGATGGTGTGGTCACCCGCTTCGACCGTTTGATGGGTGCGGCAGTCCAGCGCCGCCAGCACACCATCGAGCAGCGGGCTCCCGGTCTCGGCGGTGGTGATGGTCAGGTCGGCGAAACGGTCGGTGATGTCCGGCATCATCCCGGCGAAGCGCTTTCCGAGGTCGGCCTGATGTTCGGCCAAGATATTGACCGCGAACGCGCCGGTTTCCATTAGGCGGGCGTGGGTGGCCGCGTGGTGCGCGATGCACACCAGAATTAGCGGAGGGGTCAGGCTGACGCTGGAAAACGAGCTGGCGGTCATGCCGTGGTATTCGCCGCCGTGGGCAAGGGTCACGACCGTGACGCCCGATGCCCACTGGGAAAGACTTTGTCGAAAGAGTGCAGCGTCGATAGCCATGAGGGTGTGCCTTCTTTGATGGTGGTGAGGAGGGAGTTGTCTATCTGCCTCGGTTCGGTTGAATACTGTCGATGATAGCGCGCTGGGGCAGGTGCGGCAACGCACCACGGCGTCTCCCCCTCAAATCGGGGGTGAGGTGGGCAGGGTAAAATCGTGTATGATGGGTAAGACTTTTTACGCGGATTTTACGCTGTTTTTGGATGAGGTTTATGCGCGAGACTAGGCCGGTTTATTCCATCGTCGCCCCCGTTTACAACGAGGAGGGCAACGTCACGCGGTTGTATGACGAGATTAAGCGCGTGATGGACACGACCGGCGAGCCGTGGGAGCTGGTGTTGGTCAACGACGGCAGTCGTGACGGGTCACTGACCGAGATGCAGGCCGCCGCCGAGGCTGACCCTCGCGTGAAAATTGTCAATTTTGCGCGCAATTTCGGCCACCAGATTGCAGTGACGGCGGGCATTGACTACGCCAGCGGGCGGGCGGTGATTTTGATTGACGCCGACCTGCAAGACCCGCCGGAGGTCATCTTGGAGATGGTCGAGCGCTGGAAGGCCGGTTATGAGGTGGTGTATGCCGTGCGCGCCGAGCGCAAGGGCGAGACATGGTTCAAGCGCACGACGGCGCGCCTCTTTTACCGCGTTATTTATCGCATCACCGATGTGAGCATCCCGCTGGACACCGGCGACTTCCGTCTGATGGACGAGAAGGTCGTGCGGGTGCTGCGGTCGATGCGCGAACACAACCGCTTCATCCGGGGCATGACCAGTTGGGTCGGGTTCAAGCAGACGGGGGTGAATTACGTCCGCGAAGCGCGCACAGTCGGCGAGACCAAGTATCCGCTGCGGAAAATGATTCGTTTTGCGTGGGACGCCGTGACTGGGTTCAGCTATTTTCCGCTGCAAATCATGATTTACGTCAGTTTTGTGTTGGGTTTGTTGGCGGTGCTGGCAATCCCGATATTTTCAATCCTGCGCTTGGTTTACGGCCCAGAGTTCTTCGGCGGGCAGGCCACGACCATCGTACTGCTGCTGTTATTGGGGAGTTTCCAGTTATTCTTCCTGTTCATCTTGGGGCAGTATGTGGCGCGCACCTACGATGAGGCGCGTGGACGCCCGCTGT
This sequence comes from Anaerolineae bacterium, assembly GCA_025454725.1. Lineage (GTDB taxonomy): Bacteria > Chloroflexota > Anaerolineae > Aggregatilineales > Phototrophicaceae > Flexicrinis. The sequence goes on along the minus strand of JALONW010000116.1, from coordinate 1,591 downwards.
ACGTGGTGGCGTCTACCGAGAACCTGCCAGAGGGCAGCGCGCCAGAGGAAGGATTGACAGATGAACGACCATGACCTCAGCGACGAACTGGCACGCTACCAACGTTTAGTAGCGGAGTATGAAGCGCTCGACCGCGAGATTGACGCTTTCTTGGCGGCGCGCAACGGCGGCCTCGACAAGATGGAAGGCGAGGACAAGCGCCGCTACCGCGAGATGTCGCGCCAGCGCGATGAGCTGATTAATGAGCGCCGGGCGTTGGAACAGGTCTTGTTTGACGGCGAAGAGGATTAGGCTGCGTGGACGACCCCGATGACCGGGTATTGGTGGGGGTGGTCAACCGCAAGCGCGACCTTGACCACCTGACCAGCGGGCGCTGGTACCGCATCCCAGTCGAGCAAATGCCCGACGGCATACAGGCCGAGGTCATTGGGTTTTATCTCAGTCGGTCGCTGGGTGAGGTGGGCGGCGCTGTACGCTATTATGCGCCGGTTCAAGGTGTCGAACTGGCTTACCGCCGCTGGCTGCTGCCCAACGAATCCGACCATCCCCGCGCCGACGGGATTTACTATCGGGTCGCGCTGGGCGAGATTTGCGAGCGTGTCCCACCCATCACCAACCCCTCGCGCTACCGCGTCCATTTCATCCGCACGACATGGGGGCGCTTTCAGCATGCCGCCACGCTGCATGAGTTGTATCGGTGAACGATGGAACTTAATTCCAACCCTTGTGGCCTTTCATGGTCGGCAGGGCGGGGTTTGCGCCGTATAATAGGGGACGCTGTGGTCGTCTTTATAACATTATGCAGCGGGGAGAGGGGTTGATAGGATGGGTGACGCAGATAATTTGATGATGACGGTGGCTGTTCTCGGCGGCACTGGCAAAGAGGGGAGCGGCCTCGCGGTGCGCTGGGCGCTGAACGGTTATCGCGTGCTGATTGGCAGTCGTGACATCGACAAGGCGCTGGAAAAGTGTGTGGCATTGAACTCATCGCTGGACGGTGATTATCTGACCGGCATGGACAATTACAGCGCGGCGGCAGAGGCCGATATTGTCGTGCTGTCGGTGCCGTATGGCGCGCAGAAATCGACGCTGGAGGGCGTGCGCCAACATTTGAAGGGTAAAATTTTGGTTGATTTGACCGTCCCGCTTGCGCCGCCCGATGTGCGCCGCGTGAACGTGCCAGAGGGCAAATCTGCGGCGCTGGAAAGCCAAGCCTTTCTCGGTGAGGATGTGCGCGTGGTAGCGGCTTTCCAGAACGTCAGCGCGGAGAAGCTGAAGGACCCCAATATGGTCGTGGACTGCGACGTGTTGGTTTGCGGTGATGACACGATGGCGAAGGCCGAGGTCATCCGGTTGGTCGAGGCGGCGGGGATGCGCGGGCTGGACGCTGGCCCGCTGGACAATGCTGTCGCCGTCGAGGCGATGACGCCGGTGTTGCTGTACATCAACCGGGCGTATAAGGTGAAGGGCGCGGGCATCCGCATTACGGGGATTGAGAACGAATTGTGATACCGGGTGGCTTGACGTTTTGGGCGCTGCCCGGCCTGCCGCTGATTCAGCCGGGGGATGACCTCGCGGGCTTGATTGCATC
>JALONW010000490.1 GCA_025454725.1 Anaerolineae bacterium | reverse complement strand
GTGATGACCGTCTCGAAGATGGGGCCGGTGTAGTAGCTCAGGCCGCGCACCATCGTGAAATCGTAGTCGAGGTTCTCGCGGGGGACTCCCGCGTTATCGAGCAGGCTGGCGAGGTCGCGCAGCTCCTTGAGTCCAGCGGCGGCTTCCGGCAGGTCGCCCATCACATCTTCGATGACACCCAGCTTATCGACGGTCGGGTCGGTCAGCACCAGCAGCGCCATCATCCGGTCTACCGCCGCCGCATCGACGCCGCGCTGCACCATCTCCTCGCGCACACCGTCCGCGCCGATTTTGTCGAACTTATCGACACTGCGGTACAGGTCGGATAACTGCTGACCCTGCACCCCGGCGTACTGCCCCATAGCGGTGAGCAGCTTGCGGTTGTTGACCTTGACCTGAAAACCGCTGAATCCCAAGCGGCGCAGGGCGGTGGTCACCACGCCAATCACCTCAGCGTCGGCGCTCATGTCGGCCACGCCCACGATGTCTACGTCACATTGGTAAAACTCGCGGTAGCGGCCTCGCTGGGGACGTTCGGCGCGCCAGACCGGCGAAAGCTGGTAGCGCTTAAACGGGAAAGTCAGCTCATTCTCGTGCTGACCGACCACCCGCGCCAGCGGCACGGTCAGATCGTAGCGGAGCGCCAGTTCTTCCTTGCCGCCGGGGTGCTGGGCGTTGAAGATGAGCTTTTCGGCGTCCTCGCCGTACTTGCCCATCAGCGTCTCGCGCAGTTCCATCACCGGCGTGGACAGCGGCTCGAAGCCGTACAAGTGGAAGACCTCGCGCACGATGCCGAACACATAATCGCGCTTAATCATCTCAGCGGGCAGGAAATCGCGCATCCCTTTGGGCAGGCGCGCTTGGAGTCGGGCTTGGCTCACGGGTAACACTCCCTCATGGGTTCCATTAGGTCAGGGGGATAAGGTTGGCTCTAATTGTGCGCGCCGGGGCGCGGATTGGGTATAGGGAATCGGTTTAGCCTCAGCAAAGAGGCTGGTGTCGCAGGGCGGGGAACCACGGGGAAGTAAGCATAGCCCCAGTGTAACGCGACAGTGGGGACAGGTGGTAGCCCTGAATGTGGGGGATGATGGATGGCGCTTAGGACAACAGTCCCGTCTGTGCAACACGGGCAGCGAATCAGGCGTATAGTGATAGCAAAGGCCAAAATCGTATGGCGAGGTGAACGCCACCCATGCACCCTTCACGCCGTGACCTCTTTAACCCCCTGCGCTGGGCATCATCCTCCAGCGCAGCCTTGCCTCCATCCCGTTCGGTCAGCAGTGACCCCGGCCTACACCTACTCAACCGCCTGTCGTATGGCGCGCTGCCGGAAGAGGTCGCCCGTCTGCGCGAAATCGGCGCAGACGCCTATCTTGATGAACAGCTCGCGCCCGATACTCTCGACGACCCCGCCGGGGATGATGTGATGCGGGCACTGCCCATTCTGTCACTGGACCGGCGCGGCCTGCACAGCCTCGGCTTCGATGGCCGGGTCGGGCTGGCTGTACTGGCCGGGATGGTCGGGCGTGCCGTCCACAGCCGCCGCCAATTGTACGAGCGCATGGTCGAGTTTTGGACCGACCATTTCAACGTCCCCGCCACCGACCTGATGCACGACGCCGCGTTGATGCACGAGACGGTCATCCGGCAGCACGCGCTGGGGCGCTTCCGCGACCTCGTGATTGGCACGGCGCAAAGCCCGGCCATGCTGACCTATCTCGACCAGACCTACAGCACCAAAGAACACCCCAACGAGAATTACGCCCGCGAACTGCTAGAGCTGCACACGCTGGGCGTCGATGGCGGCTACACCGAACAGGACGTAAAAGAGACCGCCCGCGCCCTGACCGGCTGGACGGTCAACAACGCCACCGACTCCGGCTTCTATTTTGACGCCAGCATCCACGACACCGAGCCAAAAACCATCCTCGGCCACACTTTCCCCGCCGGGCGCGGAATCGAGGATGGCTTGCACTTGTTGGGCCTCGTGGTCAATCACCCAGAGACGGCGCGCTATCTGTGCTACAAACTTTGTGTCCGCTTCGTGAGCGACACCCCGCCCGACTCGCTGGTGGCGGGCGCGGCGCAGGTCTGGCAGGACAGCGGCGGCCAAATCGTGCCAGTGCTGCGCCACATTTTCCAGTCGCCAGAGTTCATGGCGTCGGTCGGGCAGAAGCTGCGCCGCCCGCTGGACTTTTTCATCGGCGCGCTGAGGGTGACCGGAACGCGCAGCGCCAACGACTGGATGACCTACGGCCTGCTCGAAGAACTCGCGCAAGTCCCGTACAGCTGGGCAGCCCCCGACGGCTACCCCGACACGGCTGAGGCGTGGCTGTCATCAAGCGGGCTGCTGGCGCGCTGGAACGTGGCAATGGCGCTCACCCACAGCGCCTACAGCGACCCCGAATCAGGGATGACCAACCGGCTCGACCAGTTCATCGGCACACCGGAGACAGTCGGCGCGCTGGTCTCGGAAGTGGCGACTCGGGTTTTCGGCACGCCCGACATCCCCCTCGACGAGGCCGCGGTCTTCATCGACTACGCCTCAGATGGCGCGGGGGCGGATGCGCCAGTCACGCCGCGCCTGCGGTCCGCCAAGCTGGGGACGCTGTTCGGCCTGATGCTGGCATCGCCGCTGTATCAGTGGCGTTAGCAAATACCTTTAACATCAAGCGGACAGCACAGGTGCTGTCCCTACAGGACGGATAATCCTACGCCATTTTCACCTGTGCGCGGGAGGATTTACGCCTGTACGGACAGGGCCTGCCCT
>JALONW010000489.1 GCA_025454725.1 Anaerolineae bacterium | reverse complement strand
CCCGACTGCTGACGGGCGTCCAGCGCGTCGCGCAGGCCGTCACCAATGAAGTTGAAGCCCAGCACCGTCAGCATGATGACGAAACCGGGGAACAGCGCGTACCACCACGCCGAGGTCATGTAGTTGCGCCCGATGTCAATCATCGTCCCCCAGCTTGGGTTGGGAATCTTGACGCCGAGTCCGAGGAAGCTCAACGTGGACTCGGCGAGGATGGCACTAGCCGCCCCCAGCGACGCCAGCACGATGATGGGGCCGAAGGCGTTGGGGATGATGTGTTGGAACATAATCCGCACGGTCGAAGCGCCCAGCGCCTGCGCCGCCACGACGTATTCCTGCTCACGGGTGACCAAGACTTGGGCGCGCATTAGGCGGGCGATGCCTGTCCACCCAATCAAGCCAAGCGCGAAGAAGATGCTCTCCTTGGTCGGCTCTAGGATGGCCGTCCACACAATCAGGAACATCAGTGTTGGGATGGCGAAAAAGCCGTCGGTCACGCGCATCAGGAAATCGTCTATCCAACCGCCATACCAGCCCGCCACGAGACCGATGGTGACCCCGATGCTCATCGAAACGGCCTGCGCCACGAACGCGATGACCAGCGAAATCTGCGCGCCGTAAGCGATGCGTGTGAACAGGTCGCGCCCGTACTCATCCGTCCCCATCAGGTGTTCGGCGCTGGGCGGCTGGAGGATGGAACTGTAATCGGTCTTGTTGGGGTCATAGGTCAGCAGCAGCGGCGCGAAGGTCGCCAGCAGAATCAGCAGGCTGACGAGGACGACCCCGGTCACGGCCAGCCGGTTACGCAGGAAGGCTCGCAGGAAGCGGTTGGTCTCGCGCTTGCCAGTGTTATCCCCGCTGTTCAAGCGGATGACCGGGACGGTCTTGGTCTGGTAGGCCATGAAATAATCCCTCCCTAACGGCTTTGGTGGCGGATGCGCGGGTCAATCAGCGCGTACAGCACGTCGGTCAGCAGGTTGACGATGATGTACGTGACCGCGCCCAGCATCAGCACGCCCATGATGACCGGCGTATCGCGGTTCTGGATGGCGGGGACGATGGCGCGCCCCAGCCCCGGCCAGTTGAACACCGTTTCGGTGACCAGTGAGCCGGTCATCAGCCCGGCCACCTGTAACCCGATAACGGTAATCACTGGGATGAGCGCGTTGCGCACCTGATGCACCCACAGCACCCGCCGCCCAGTCAGCCCCTTGGACTGCGCGGTCTTGATGTAATCCATGTGCAGGATGTCGAGCATCGACGAGCGCATCACGCGGGCAATCAGCGCCGACAACCCCGTCCCCAGCACCAGCGACGGCAGAATCATGTGTTCGATGCCGCCATAACCTGCGACCGGGAATAAGGCGATGCCGTAGCGCTCTTGGGTGAGCAAAAGCTGGCCGATGAGTGCCTGCCAGAATACCGGCATCGACACGCCAATCAACGCGATAATCATCAGGCTGTGGTCCACCCATGTGTTGTGGCGCAGGGCGGCCACCAGCCCCGCCGGGATGCCAATCAACAGCGCGACGAACATCCCGCCCAGCATGAGCTGGATGGTGCGTGGGAAGCGGTAGCCGATAATGTCCCACACTGGCTGCTTGAACACGAACGACTCGCCGAGGTCCAGCCGTGCCATGTCACCGAGGAAGTCGGTGTACTGCACGATGAACGGGCGGTTGAGGCCGAGGTCCTCGCGCATCGCCTCGATGGTGGCGGGGTCGAGCCGGGCGTACTCCTCGCCCAGCTTGGCGCGCAGTGGATCGCCGGACATCAGGAATGAGAGCGAAAATAAGACCGTATAAATGACCAGCAGCGTCGGGATAATCTGGACCAGACGCCGCAGCAGAAAGTTTGACATAGGGTTCGTGCCTTACTGTGGGGACAGGGGGTGGCCTGCGCGCCCGGCGGGTGTCGCTGCCGGGCGCGCAGAGTCAGTCATTCACCGTAGACGGGGCAGAGTTACTCGCCCAGCGAGATTTCGGACAGCGGCGCGGTGTGGATGCCGCCGCCTGCCGGGCTGAAGCCCTGAACCCACGGCTTCTGGAGCCATGTAATCTTGCTATAGGCTGACGGCACGACCACAGCGTCGTCCATCACGATGTCGTGGACCTGCTGATACAGCTCGGTGCGGACGGCCTCGTCCGGCTCCGACATAGCCTGAAGCAGCAGTTCATTGACGACTGGGTTGTCGTACTCCATCGAGCCGCGCCCCTCAAGGATGAGGAAGTTGAACACGTCCGAGGGGTCGGGGATGCCCGCCGCCCAGCCGTTCACGAACAGGATGGCCTCTGGGTTATCGACGATGCTGTCGAAGTACGTGCCGCTTTCCTCGACCACGATTTCGACGTTGACGCCGAGCTGGGTCAGGGCTTCCTGCCAGACCACGATGTGCGGCTCGGCGGCGATGCTGGACAGCACCCACATCTTAACCGGGGGCATCCCTTCACCGTTGGGGAAACCGGCCTCGGCCAGCAGTTCAGCGGCGCGCTCTAGGTCAAAGTCATAGACGGTCGCGGGGGTCGAGGCGGGCATGGCCGGGACGAGCATCCCGACGGTGGCCGGGAAGCGCGCACCTTCGGCCACGATGTCCCACGCGGTCACGCGGTCAAGCGCGTGGCTGAAGGCTTGGCGAACCAGCTTGTTCTCGGCGAAGAAGCCCTGCGACATATCGAAGCCGAAATAGCGCAGGTGCAGGCCGGGCAGCTCTTGGAATTCGCCGCCGAATTCTTCGATGATGGCGTTGCGCTGGCCGGTCGGGAAGCTGAACAGGAA
>JALONW010000488.1 GCA_025454725.1 Anaerolineae bacterium | reverse complement strand
ACCGCCTCGAAGCCGCGCAGTTCGGCGTACTGCACCAGCCGGATGCAGTCGGCCAGCGACAAATCATGGGTGAGATAGACCCCTAAGCGTCGGAACATGGGCTACCCGAACTCGCCGCGTTCCAACGCCGCCAAGACCACCTCAAAGGCTTCTTCCATGCCCATCTGACGCGGCATATCCCCGCCGGTCAGCACGCGGTAGAACGCCCCAATGTCCTCCGGCGTGTCGAGGTCGAGGCTGATGTTGGCTGATTCGACCTCAAAGACCGGGACGCCCGCATCCATCGCCTGCTGTTTGTGGCGGTTAAAACTGCCGGGGCCGTAATCGTAGGTAAGCAAACCCGGCGGGCGCACATACAGCGCGTTCGTCCCATCGCGGTGGCGGTCAGTGGCGATGACAACCGCAGGGTCGTGCTTGCCCGCCGCCCGAATCACGCCCACCACATCCTCGGCCTCTAGTAACGGTAAATCGGCGGGAAGCACCAGCACCCCATCGACCCGCCACGCCTGCAAAAGCTGCGTGGCGCGCATCAGCGCCGGGTTGAGCGCCGGTTGACCGCTCTCTTGTACGGTCTTTGCGCCGTAATCCCGCGCGATGCCCAAAACTTTGGTGTCGCGGCTGATGACCAACACCCCGTTAAGCTGGGGGACAAGCTTGAGGACGCCCAAGATGCGCTTCAGCGTCCCTTCTGCGAAGCGTTCGCGCTGTTCGGCGCTCAAGACCGTGGCGAGGCGGCTTTTTGCCAAGCCCAACGGTTTAACCGGAAGGACCACCCATGTCGTCATGCTCCGCCCCCTCCTTCTAGCCAAGCCAGCACGTCGCCCGCCACGCGCACTCGCGCCGCGTCGTCTTTCATCAGGGTATCCGTCCGAAGCACGTTTAAATCGGTCGAAAATTCCGGGTTAACGGTGTCATCGACAAACCCAGTTAGCAGGTCGCCATAATGTTCGGCCACCGCCTGCGCCGTGACCGGCAGGCCAAGTTCCCCCATCAGCTTGGCGGCTGGCCCCTTGACCGCCGCCCCGCCGAGAATCGGGGTCATCGCGATGCGCGGCACATTCCGGCGCATCAGCCGTTCGCGCAAATCACCGACCGCCAGCATCGGGTCAACCGACAGCCACGGGTTGGACGGCGCGAAGATAATCGCGTCGGCGCGCTCAATCGCTGCCGCCACTTCCGGCGTGACACTGGCATGATTGGCATCATCGTAGGTCAAAGCACGGACATTCGGCTGCCAGCGGTAGCGGACGAAATAGGTCTGGAAGGCCAATTCGCCGTATTCCTCGGTATCGACCAGCGTCGGTACCTCGTCATCGGTCACCGGCAGCAGCGGATGGCGCACGCCCAGCGCCCGCGACAGTGACTCGGTAATCTCGGTCAGGCGGACGCCCATGCTGGTCAGCCGCGTGCGCTCAAGATGCGTGGCGAGGTCTTTATCGCCCAGCCGAAACCACGTCTCGCCGCCGTCGGGGTCAAACCGGCGCAGGCTGTCGAGCATTTGGGTGCTCTCACCCGCCAGCCCCCACCCGTTCACAGGGTCAACCAGACCGGCCAGCGTATACATTACGGTATCGCTGTCTGGGCAGATTTTCAGGCCGAGGTGCCAGAAGTCATCGCCCACGTTCACCACGATGGTCAGGCGTTCAGGCGGAAGGCACTGCGCCAGCCCATAGGCCAGACGCGCCCCACCCACCCCCCCGACGAACAGGGTGACGCGGTAATCCCCACTCAACGCCATAACACGACCTCCCCCAAGGGTTTACGCGGTTTCGTCCGCTCCTGCGCCGGGTAGCCCATCGCCACCAAGCCCTGCGGCTGCCAATCGGTCGGCAAACCAAGGTATTCCGATACAACATCGGGACAGAACAGCGGTGCGCACATCCAGCACGCGCCCAAGCCCTGCCCATGTGCCGCCAATAGTAAATTTTGCCCGGCCATCGCGACGCTCTGCACGGCCATGACCTGTTCTAGCGCCTGCCGTTTCGGGTCAGGATACACGTCCATCTCGGCCATGGTCAGGCACAACAGCACCAACACCGGCGCGCTGGTCATCCGGTCATAGCTGCGCGACACATCCGCCTCAATGACCTCTGACGGGGCGTTATCGGCGGTCAAATCGCGCCGCAAACGGTCGCCCATCGCCTGCGCCAGCCCGCTTTTATCTTCCGCCGACTGGATGACGACGAAGCGCCAAGGCTGGCGGTTGTGGGCAGACGGTGCATAAGTCGCGGCTTGCAATACCGCCTCGATGACCGACTGAGGCACAGGGTCGGGGTGATAGCGCCGCAGCGACCGCCGCCCGAACAGTGCCTCATGCAAACTGATGTCCAGTGTACCGTCAGGCATGACGGACTCCGTTAACGGTTCGTTCAACGATACAAGTCCTGCTCTGGGGGGCGCACGAGGTCCGTCGCCCGCCCGTCGCCATGGTCATAGCGCAGACCGCGCACCAACACCACCGGCAGCCCCTCCGCCCCCTCACCGCACACCAGATGTGCCGCCGACGCAATCAGGTCGGCGTAGCCGGTCTGGGTGATTTTGAGGACGCGCCCGAACAGGTCAGCCTGACCGCGCAAATCAAGCAGCGCCGGGATGCCCGCCACGCCAATCGCTACGCCGACGTTGCCCAACCGGAACGGGCGTCCGTGCGTGTCGCTGACCACAATGCCCACCCGCGCCCCAGCCAGCTCATGGAGCTGTTCGCTTAGGCGCTGGGCGCTGGCATCTGGGTCTTTGGGCAGCAGCAAAACCACCGAATCGCCGCCCTCGACGTTGCT
>JALONW010000115.1 GCA_025454725.1 Anaerolineae bacterium | reverse complement strand
CCGACCCATCTCAGCCGGATGCGGGGTCAGAACGCTGTTTTTGGGCAGATTCGCCAGCCGGTCAGGGTGCTGCGCCAGATGATTGAGCGCGTCGGCATCAATCACCCAATCCGTAGGCGAATCGGTGGACAGCAGTGCGTCAATCAGTGCGGCGGTATCGGTGGACTGACCCAACCCCGGCCCCATCAGCACTGCATCAAATGATGCCAACCGTTCGGTCAGTGTTTCGGCCTCCTGTGGCAGCCAGACCGCCTCCGATAAGCTGGGTTGCAGGACAACGGCGGTGCGGGGGTCGGTGGCGACCGCCACCCAACCACCCCCTGCGCGGTAAGCGGCTTTGGCGGCGAGTCCCGCCGCGCCGGGCATGTCTGCACTGCCTGACACCACCAGAATACGGCCAAAACTCCCCTTGTGACCGTCGAGAGGCCGGACGGGGAGCAGTTCCCGCGCTGTCTCGTGGTCAATCAGCGTCATCGATGGGCGCTTGAGTGCCTTTACCCCGTCGGGCATGTCCAGCGGCGCGACCATCAGCCGACCGACCACGCCCGCGCCGGGAAAAGTCAAGTGGCCGGGTTTGGCGGCGATAAATGTGACCGTCCAATCGGCGGGGATGGTCGATTTGTCCAGCGCGCCAGTGTCGCAGTCCAGCCCCGACGGACAGTCCACCGCGATGACCCACTGCTTGGGCGGGCGTTCAATCTGGCCGTGCTGGGTCGGGTCATTAACCGGACGAGCGCGGCGGGCGGTGGCGCGCTCGTTCAACGCCTGACGGGTGAAGCGCAGAATCTTCTGGGCGGTATCGCGGATAGGCAGGCGCACGCCGAAACCGAACAGCGCATCGACCACAATATCAGCGCTCCCGACCATCTGACGGATGACGCGCCCGTCGTTGTCGTCCTCGGCATAGGCGAAGAACACGCCCGCCGCGCTGGCCGCCTCGACCAGCGGGTCGTCCTCGCGCCGCGAGAGCATCAAACAGCGCACCTGTGCGCCCGGCAGCAGCGAGACCAATTTCGCAGCGGCCACCAGCCCATCGCCGCCGTTGTTGCCGCTGCCGATGAGTAGGGTCAGGCGCGGCGCGCTGGGGACATACTGCGCGGCGCACTCGGCCACCACCTCGGCTACTGCGCTCCCTGCGTCCTGCATCATGCGGGCATAGGCGTAGCCCAGCGCATCGGCCTCGGCTTCAACGTCGCGGGTCTGCTGGATGGTCAGGACGGGTATCATCGAGGGTTCCTTGTCTAGCCACATTCCCCCTCTCCTCACGGAGAGGGGGCTGGGGGTGAGGTTTACTTCTTGGCCTTCGGGAATCGGCTCAAAACCGTGGCCTGTTCCGGCGCGATGGCGCGACCACCGATTTTCAGACCAGACAGGTTGACCGACTCAAGGCGCTCCGAGCCGCAGTACAGCCAAAGGGGTGTCCCCTCGGCGCGGAACTCATCCTTCAACAGCGCTTGGCCGGTCTGGTAGCCGTCGCTGTCGATGGCGCAGCTTGTCACGACGCCGACTACGCGCCCACGACCATCAACCACCGGGTCACCGGGCTTGGGTGGGCGACCGGTCTTGCTGTCGAGACGGAAGCGGCTGACCTCGGCGTCGCGCTTGGCTTCGTGTTTGATGAACGCCACCTTACCAACGAAGAAGGTCTTCCACGGCTTGACGTAAGTGCCGAACCCCGCATCCGCCGGGTTCATGCCATACGCGCCCGCCAATTCATGGCCGTACAGCGGCAGACCGGCCTCCGTCCGCAGGCTGTCGCGGGCGGCAAGGCCGCACGGCGTCACGCCCAGCTCCATCAAACGGGTAAACAGCGCAGCGGCATGGTCCGGGTGGACGAACAGCTCGAACGCCACGCGCTCGCCCGTGTACCCTGTCCGACTGATAATCAGGTCGAACCCGTCGAGGGTGGCGCGGGTCACGCCCGCCCACGGCAGCGCCTTGAGTGACGCCTTTTCCTCTGGATCGCCCGTCATCTTTAGCAGGGTTTCGAGGCTCTTGGGGCCTTGCAGCGCCACATCGACGCGCTGGTCTGCCCCACTCGACTCGGCGCGCAGGTCGCGCAGTTCACATGTGTCTGCACCGTTGGCACGGCGGGCGGGGTTGGCCGGGTCAAGCATGACCTGACCGGCCTTGACCGCGTTCAGCCACGCCCAGTTCTTATCGTTGTTCGAGGCGTTGACCACCAGCAAATACTCGTCACGCCCGATGCGGTAAATCATCAAATCGTCCAGCGGCTGGCCGTCCACACCTAGAAAGTAGGTGTAATGCGACTCGCCGACCGCGAGGCTGAACACGTCATTGGTCGTCACCGTGTCGAGGAAGGCGGCTGCGCCCGGCCCGCGCACGTCGAACGCGCCCATGTGCGTGACGTCAAACACGCCCACACCGCGCCGCACGGCGAGGTGTTCATCGGTGACAGAGGTGTACCAGACCGGCATATCATACCCGGCAAACGGGACCATCTTGGCCTTGAGCGCCTTATGGGTGGCGTGCAGCGGCGTGAATTTGAGCGAGGCATCGGTCGGCTCGTCCCATGTGAAGGTGGGCAGTGCTTCGTCCGTGTAAGCCACCGCGCCCATCCCGACGTAAAACGCCTTCGGCGCGTACCCCTCGCCGTCGGCCAGCGCAGGCGGGGCATCGACTTCACCCAGCACACGCACATCAACCGGCCCCGGCAGACGGGCGGCGGGGTCAGTCGGGTCGATGATGACAAAACCGTCCGACACGCTGCGGAAGAAGGCTGCAATCGTCCCAGCGTTCTGGGTCACGTCCAGCGTGTAAGCATCGTCCACGCGGCTGACGATGCCCTGCGCCCATTCCTCCCCTTCTGGGCTGAAGACCCGGGTCGGCAGGCTGTCGCCGTCGCCCAGCCCGAACACGTCCGCCGTAATCAAACCGTTGAGGAACGGCGCGGCATGGTCGCCCCAGATGTACAGGCGGTACGCGCCGCTGTCGGGCAGGCTGTCGCGATAGCTGAAGTGCGGGTAGCCCGATGCCTCGGCGTCGGTGTCGATGCCAACGCTCAAGGCGAGGTCACGCACGCGCTGGCGAGCGCTGCTCAACACCTCAAACGGGATGCTGGCGCGGGCGATGTCGCGCTTCTTGCCCGCGTAGCTGAACGGGACACACGCCGTCAGCACATCAGCGATGATGTCGCCGAGCTGGTCGATTTCGTGTTCGGTAAAGCCGCGCTGGGTAATCCACGGCGTGCCGAGGCGGACACCGGTCGGGCGCAGCGGCGAGGTGTCGCCGGGGATGGTCTGACGGTTGCACACCACGCCCACGAGGTCGAGGATGCGCGCCGCCATGTCGCCGGACAGCTTGGTCCCATCGTCCCCGACAATCGAACCGCAGTCCACGTTGAGCAAATGGGTGGTGGTCCCGGCAAACGGAATTTTCAGGCCACGTGATTCGAGTTTGTCGCGCAGGCGGGCGGCGTTGGCGATGGTCTGGCGCTGAAGGTCCTTAAATGAGTCGGTCGCGGCCAGCTTGAGCGCGACGGCCAGCGCCGCAATCGTGTTGACATGCGGCCCGCCCTGCTCACCGGGGAAAACCGCCCGGTCAATCTTGCTGGACAGCGCCTTCTTGTGGGTGATGATGACGGCCCCACGCGGGCCGCCAAACGTTTTGTGGGTGGTGAACGTGACCACATCGGCAATCCCGACCGGGCTGGGATACACCCCGGCGGCGATTAGGCCAGCGACATGCGCCACGTCGGCCAGCAGGTACGCGCCCACCTCGTCAGCGATGGCGCGGTACTGCGCCCAATCTGCCGGGTGTGGGTAGCTCGAATAGCCGCCGATAATCATCTTGGGGCGGTGTTCCAGCGCAAGGCGGCGCATCTCCTCGTAGTCGATGGTCTCAGTTTCGGGGTTGATGCCGTAGCTGACAATTTTATAGTTCTTGCCACTGCGGTTGACTGGCGACCCGTGCGTCAGGTGACCACCCTGAATCAGGTCCATGCCCATCACCGTATCACCAACCGACAGCAGCGCCGAATACACGGCGTTGTTGGCGGGCGCGCCGGACAGCGCCTGCACGTTGACGTAAAGCTGGTCGGCGCTGTATTTGTCAGTGGCGAACAGTTCGGCGGCACGGCGGCGCGCCAGCGACTCGACGATGTTGGCGTACTCCGTCCCCTTATAGTAGCGCTCGTCGCTGCTGCGGCGGAACTCGGTCAGCCGGGCGTGATAGTCGAGGATTTCATCCTCGGTCATCGTCCGCGTGCTTTCCAGCGGGTAGCCCTCGGCGTAGATGTTGTGGAAGGCCGAGGCGAGGGTCTCGCGCACCGCCAGCGGAATCGTGCTTTCAGACGGGATCATAATCAGCGTGCGGGCTTGGCGGGCGGTCTCGTGGCGGACCAGCTCGGCGACATCGGGGTCGATGTCCTCTAAATTTCCCCGGAACAGGTAGTCGCGGACGTGTGATGAATCGACCATAGGGCGCTTTTGCCTCCGGTAACGGACGACGGAACACTTACGATTCTAACATAGGCCGGTCGGGCGGCGCGAGGGCGGCGGCGGCCACCCCCCAACCCAAGACCATACTGTGAAATAAACTGGCGGGCGCGTACTCGGTCAGTCCGGTGGAAAGCCACACGACCAAACCCGCCAGCAGCGCGGCGCGCCATGCCCGGTCAGGCGGGTCTTGCCACAGGAGATGAAAGCCGCCGATCAGCGCCGCGCCGACCGCCCCAGCCCACAGCCCCAGCCCAATCAAGCCGAGGTCGCCCCACACGCTCAAGGCGGCGTTGTGCGGGTAGTTGCCCAAAATGGGCGATTGACGGTCAAGCAGCCAGCGCGCCGAATACCACGGCAGGTTGCCTACCCCTACCCCACCCAACGGCGCGCTGCGAATCCCGTCAGCGGCGGCGGCGTTAAGCATGGCACGCTCTCCCAGCGAATACAGTTCAGTATTTTCGCTGCCAATGCCCGCCCGCGCCAGCAAAAACGGGTGGTACAGGGCGATGAACAGTATTCCCAGCGTGAGGGTTAATCCAGCGGCAGCCACCAAAGGTCTGTTCCAGCGACCGGCACGCCACAGCATCACCAACAGCAGCGCGCTGCCGAGCGCAAACGCGAGGTACGCGCCCCGGCTGAACGTCAGCATCAGCGCCCACAGCCCAACCGACCAGACCACCGCCGCGCCCAACCAAATCAGCCAGCGTTGGACAGTCAGCGCCGGGGCGAAGGTCACCAGCGCGGCCGCCAAAAAACCCGCCAAAAAATTTGGGTGCGGCAGCAGGCCATACGGCCTCAGCCAGCGCACCCCGTCAGCCATCACCACCGAAATGCGCGGCTGCTCGACGCCAATGGGAAACTCTTTCAGCGCCGCCCACAGCCCGCCCGCTGACCCCTGCGCCGCAACCTGCTGCCCCGCCAAAATCCCGTTCCACAACAGGCCAAACCCCATCACCAGCACGACCCAGCGCGCCGGTAAGCCGACCGCAGCCACTGCCAGCGCATACCCGACTGTCACCGCCCAAATCAGGGTCGCTTGCTCCGACACAGTGGGGCGCAGCTCACCCGTATACGCCCATGCGCCGCTGGCATACGCCCACAGCGCCAGTGCGATTAAACACGCCGCCCACACCGCCCGGCTCACTGATGAAAACAGCCGCCGCAGGCCGGGCATCCCTAGCACCAGCCACAGCAGCACGGTAAAGACGGTTGGGACGAACAGCGCGTAACGGCTGACATCGCCCGCGCCGAAAAGAGGGGTAGTGGCCGACAGTCGATACCAGACCGGCGTGAGCGCCAGCGCGCCCAGCGCCATCAGCCGGACGGGGAGCGTGCGCCAGCGCGCAGGCGGGTGAAATGCGGTCATACGGTCAGCCTCATGAGGATTTTCGACAGTCCCCAACCATACCGCATTTTGCGCCGCCAACCGACATCCAGCCATGTTTTAGGCGACAAAAAGCCACCCCTCCGCTTGGAAGGGGTGGCTTTTTGTTTGTGGGGTGGGTAAAGGGACTTGAACCCTCAGCCTTCAGATCCACAATCAGACGCTCTGACCAATTGAGCTATACCCACCGTCAATAGATGAGAGTATAGCACGGGTAAAACGGCTTGTCCAGCGCGTTTTTGCCCCCAATCGGTGAGGGGCGTCTTAAGAGGCCGCAGCAGGGTCGAAGCGGTAGACGCCGCCGTTTTGGTAGTCGAGGACGTACATCTCGCCTGCCTCGTCCTCACCAAAGCCGCTGATGCTGAACCCAGCGCGCAGGAAATCTACCGTCTGCCATGCAGCGTCTGCATCACGCCACGACGCCCACATGCGCCCGGTGCAGAAGTCACCGAACACATAGACCGCCTCCAACGCTTCGATGGCCTCGCCACGGTAGACATAACCGCCGGTCACCGAACATTCGCCGCCGCTGTGCGGGTAGGTAAAGAACGGTTCGACCATGCCTTCGGGCGCGGTGGTCGCGTTGAACGGGTCGTTGCCCTCGAAGTCAGACCAGCCGTAATTCGCGCCGCTGCCCTCGTCTGCTGGGATGAAGTTCAACTCCTCATACAGGTTCTGGCCGACATCCGCGACATACAGGTCGCCAGTGGCGCGGTCAAAGCTGAACTTCCAAGCGTTGCGGAGGCCGTACTGCCACGTTTCCGGCGCGAAGCCGTCATCGGTGGTGGCGGGGTTGTCTTCTGGGACGGTATATGCTCCACTGCCGTCCACGGCAATCCGCAGCAGGCTCCCGTACCAGTCGGACGGGTCTTGGCCGGTCGTCAATGGGTCATTGGCCGCGCCGCCGTCACCGACCGAGATGTACAGGTAGCCGTCTGGCCCAAACGCCATGTGACCGCCGTTGTGGTTAGGG
This sequence comes from Anaerolineae bacterium, assembly GCA_025454725.1. Taxonomy (GTDB): domain Bacteria; phylum Chloroflexota; class Anaerolineae; order Aggregatilineales; family Phototrophicaceae; genus Flexicrinis. Next base: position 7,322 of record JALONW010000115.1, on the reverse strand, counting down.
AACGGCTGGCGCAGCGTGAACAGCACGACCTCGCTGGCGGGGTCGGCCACGTTGGGGTCATCTGCCGAGACGTTAAACTGAGAGACGACCGTCACTTGGTTCTTATCGACATAGTTGACGTAGAACACGCCCGATTCGGCATAGTCGGGCGCAAAGACCACGCCCAACAGCCCCATCTCGGAATAGCCGCGCAGCACTGCGCCGCTCACCCGGTCGGTGATGTCGAGGAACGGGGCCGCGCCAACCGTGCCGTCCTCAATCAGCTTAACCACACCGTGCTGCTCAACCACGAACAGACGGCCAGAGCCGTCCCCGGCGTGGGTCACCAGCAGCGGATAAGTGAACCCACCCGCGACTTCGGTCAGGACAGCCTGCGTCAGGTCGGGGGCTTCGGCACGGAGCGTCAGCGGGGCGGTGTCGGTGGTGTCGTCCTGCGCACTGATGGGGAGCGAAAGCAGCACCCCCAGCGCGAGGATAAAGACGATACGACGTACCATAGTGGTGTTTCCTCCAGCAAAAAACAGACGATAATCCCCCCGGATTGCCCTCCCAGTGACTCTGTGTTGGGCTTAGGCCACCGGTGGCCCCGACACCGCGACCACGTAGGCGTCGGGCTGCCAGTAGCGGCGGATGGCCTCCACCACGTCCTCGCGGGTGATGGCGTCGATGATGCCGGGCATATGCAGCAGGTAATCGAGGCCGAGGTCAAATTCGACCATCGACAGAATCGTCCCCGCCACGCCTTCGTTGGATTCGAGTTGCAGTGGCATCCGCCCAGTGAAGTAGGATTTCACGTCGGACAGCTCATCGTCGTTGACGTGCTGTTCGGCCATTTGGCGCACCTGTGCCAGCGACAGCTCAATCGCCCGCTCGACGTTGGCTGGGTTGACGCCCGCCGAGACCAGCCACGCGCCGGGGCCATGCCCGCCCTCAAGGCTGCTGTAGGCGTAGTAGGCCATGCCGTTCTTGACACGCACGTTTTCGCCGATGCGACCCATCATGCCAAACTCACCGAGGACGCTGTTGGCGATGCGGGCGGCTTGGAAGTCTGCGGCCTTGCGCGCCGGGCCGACGACACCCATCACGAAATCCGATTGGGTCTTGCCGGGGATGGGGGCGTAGGCTTGGCGCACCCCATCAGGCTGCGCGACCATTGACACCGGCTCCCACTGGGGCTGACGCGGGTTTTCCCAGTCGCCCAGCTTGGCCTGAATTAACTCGGCGACCTGCGCCGCCTCGATGTTGCCGACCACGACGACAGTCATCCCAGTGGGGCCGTAGTGTTGGGCGTGGAAATCCGCCGCCATGTCCGCCGTGAGGTTGGGGACAGTATCCAGCGTGCCGCGTGCGCTGCGGTGATACGGGTGGTCAGCGGGGTACAGCGCCTGACGGAACGCCCGCGACGCTTGGCGGCGGGTGTCTTGCAAGCTGTATTTAAGCGAGGTCACGGTTTCCCGGCGCAGCAGGTCGATATGTTCGGCGGGGAAGGTCGGGCGGCGCAGCACGTCGGCCATGATTTCAACCAACAGCGGCAAATCCTCGGCCAGCGCCTTCCCGCCGAAACTGACGCCATGCACCCCGGCGCTGACACCGAAATCCGCGCCGACATCTTCCAGCGCCGAGGCCAAGGTTTGGAAGTCGCGAGTCTGCGTGCCGCGCATCAGCGCCTCGGCGGTCAGCACAGCGAGGCCGTTGTGTTCGGGACGCTCGTGAATCGCGCCGCCGCCATCCAACCCACCTGACACCACCACCGACTGGGTGGATGGGTTGGGGTAGGCCAAAACGGTGATGCCGTTGGGCAGTGTGGCGCGGGTGATGGTCTCTGAGGTCGGCAGGGAGTGCATCAGATTACTCTTCACCGTCATCATCCATCTCCATCTCGTCGCCGCCGTCTTCATCCAACCCGGTCGGGATTAACCAGCCGACCACCCGGTTTCTGGGCAGCAGATACTTGCGCGCCGCTGCTATCACGTCTTCATAACTCACCGCGTCAAGTTTATCGAGGTACGACTCAACCCATTCATACGAGCCGAGGTTTTCGTAGAAGGCCAAGCGGAAAGCCTGCCCTGTCACTCGTTCGTTGCTGTAGGCAAAGGCCGCCCGTGCCTGCTTCTTGGCCTTCGCCACCTCTGCCGCGCTGATGTCGCCGTCGCGCACCAGCGCCAGTTGACGCTCCAACTCGGCTTCGGCCTCCTCCAAGGTGCGGCCTTCACCGGCCATCACGCTGAACGAGAGCAGATAAGGGTCTGCCGACGGGTACATGCTGGCATCGACCGAGGCGGCAATGCCGGTCTCGACCAGCGCCCGGTACAGACGGCTGGTCTTGTTGTCGATGCTGCCGCTGCTGGGGCCACACAACACACTCGCCAGCACCGCCAGCTTATAGTGGTCCTCATGACTGGCGGCTGGCACGCGGTAAGCGAACTCTAGGAAGGCGTTCATGCCGGGGCGTTCGACTGTAATGCGCCGTTCACCCTGCTGCTCCGGCTCTGGGCGCGAAAACAGCGGCGGCACATCACGGGCGGGGATGCCGCCGTAGAGTGCGTTAATCTTCTCTAACATATCAGCGGTGTCAAATGCGCCGACCGCCACCGCTATGGCATTATTGGGCGCGTAGTAGGTGCGGTAGTGGTTGTAGAGGTCGTCGCGGGTCATGGTGGTCAGGTCGGCCATGTCCCCGATAATTTCGTGGTGATAACCGTGGACGCGGAAGGCGGCGGCGCTCATCTCCTCGCTCAACCAGAAGGTGGGCGAGTTCTCTAACCCCTGCCGTTCGCTGATGATGACCGTGCGCTCGCTCTCGACTTCTTCCGGCTTGAACGCGACGTTCTGCATCCGGTCGGCCTCTAGGCGCAGCGCGAGGTCGATTTGGTCGGCGGGCATAGTCTCGAAATAGGCAGTGTAGTCGAACGAGGTCTGCGCGTTCCAAGAGCCACCCACGCGCTCAATCATCTTTTCGAGTTCTTCACGCGGGAACTGTTCCGTCCCCTTAAACATCATGTGTTCGACCCAGTGGCTGATGCCGGTCTGCCCCGTGCGCTCGTTGCGGCTGCCGATGCGATACAGCACCCACCAGCTCACCACTGGGGCGGCATGGACTTCCTTCAGAAGTACCGTCATGCCATTGTCTAAGACGTGTTTGGTGACTTTACTCACAAGGATTACTCCGACCTTCTGTGAAAACCCTGAAACGACAGGTATCGCCTAATTATACGCCAAGCAAAAGGGGGCAGACCATCTGCCCCCCGAATTTATATAGAACGCTTACCTTACACTGGTTTACGCGCCGCTGCCGTTGCCGTTGTAGCCGCGCCCAACGCCCCGATAGGTGAAGCCAAGCGCCTTCATCCGGTCCGGCTCATGGATGTTGCGCCCATCGACCATAATCGGCGACCTCATCGCCCCGCGCACGCGCTCCATGTCAAGCTGCTTAAACTCGTTCCACGGTGTACCAATCACCACCGCGTCCGCGCCCTCGACGGCCTCATACGAGTCCTTGCACATCACGATGTTGGGCATCTCGGCGGCAGTGTTTTCCATCGCCACTGGGTCATAGGCGCGGACGGTCGCCCCACGCCGAATCAGGTGCGCAGCAATGTCCAGTGACGGCGATTCGCGGATGTCTCCAGCAGCGCGATGGTCTTCCCGTCTACGTCGCCCAACAGCTCATGCAGCTTATCGGCCACGCGCTTGCGCTGGAAGTCATTAATCTCGGTCACAGAGTTGAGGAGCTGCGGGTGCGCGCCCGCCTCTTCCGCCATATACGTCAAGGCTTTTACATCTTTCGGAAAACACGAACCACCGTATCCGACTCCCGGCTGAAGGAAGTGGTGGCCGATGCGCTTGTCAAAACCCATCCCCCGCGCCACCTCGATGACATCCGCGCCGAGGCGCTCGCAAATGTTGGCAATCTCATTGATGAAGCTCAGGCGCGTGGCGAGGAAAGCGTTGGAGGCGTACTTAATCATCTCTGCTGTGCGGAGGTCGGTCATCATGATGGGCGCACGCAGCGGGAGGTAAAGCTGGGCGACCGCTTCCGCCGCCCACTGGTCTTCCGGCGTAGACCCCAAGACCGTCCGGTCGGGGACAACGAAGTCCTGCACCGCAGACCCCTCACGCAGGAATTCCGGGCAGCTCACCACGCCGAACTTAATCGGCGTCGGCTGGTTGTTGCGGATGACGTTGGCAACCAAGTCACCTGTGCCGATGGGGACGGTCGATTTGTTGATGATGACCAGCGAACGGGTCATGGTCTTGGCGATGGTGGCAGCGGCGGCGCGGACGTATTTCAGTTCAGCCTCGCCGTTGTCACCTTCCGGCGTCCCAACGCAGATAAACACAAATTCGGCGTCCTTCAAGCCTTCCTCATACGAGGTGGTAAAGCGCAGACGCCCCGCCGCCACGTTGCGCTCGACTACCTCGCGCAGACCCGGCTCATAGATGGGCATCTCACCGTTGTTGAGGGCGTCAATTTTGGCTTGGTCGATGTCCACGGTGACGACCGAATTACCGAGGTCGGCGAAGCATGTCCCGTTCACCAACCCGACATAGCCCGTCCCGATGACGCAGATGTGTTTCATAGTTTTTGCAGTCCCTTCCTGTGATGTGGGTGTTTAACTGCGCTTGACGCGCTTTGAGAGAAAAATATCGGGCTTACCGAAGCCGTTGGCATCGGGGACAACTCCTGACAGCGCGAAACCCAATTTCTGGTAGAACACGAAGGGGTGTCCCTTCCGGTCTTGGATGGCTTGCAGGTGCGCCAGCACATCGGGGTATAAATCGAGGCCGCCCAGCGAGGTCGTAGCGCTCTGGTCGTCCGAGCCGACGTACAGCGTCAGGACGCCTGCCTGCGCCGCCCGTGCCTCTAACGCTGTGACCAGCGCGCTCCCGATGCCCTGCCGCGCAAGGTCGGGACGCACCGCCAGCGGGTGAACCTCCCAGACGTTACCGTCATACATTTCCAGCGCGCCGACCATCCCCGCAGGCTGACCGTCCGCGTCGAAGGCGACCAATGCGGCCTCGCCGTCACGCTCCAGCATGTCCAGCTCCTCCAACGCCGACTCGACGGTCGGCCATGCGTCGGGGTAATCCTGTGCGAACGCCGCGACGATGACCTGCGCCGTGTCAAAGCGCTGCCCAGCGTCGAGGACGCTTAAATCGACGATGTGTATTTTGCTCATCCTTACTCCCCAGTCATCAAGCGCGCCGCCGCCCGCCGCCCAATTTCGACGGCGTAGTTCGTCCCCCGATCCCACGGGTAGACTTGGCTCATGCTCGCCCACCACACACCGGGGACGGGCGTCTTGAGGTCGGGGAGCTTCTCGCTGTGGTTGACGCCCGGCACGGGCTGGGCATACGGCGCACGCCACACCCATGACCGGCGAATCCATGACCGGTCAAAATCCGGGTTGACCTGTTTCAGCGCGGGCAGAAAACGCTCGACCATTGCATCGTCGTCCAGCGTAAAATATTCGTGGTCGGGCGGCACATAATCGCCGCAGTAAACCAGCACATCCCCATTGTAGTTGGCCTTATCGAGATAGTTGGTATGCTCGACCAGCGCGAGGAACGGGAAACGGCTTTGGCGCTTGTCAGGGCTGTCCGCGGGCAGGTTCAGCCAATACGTCCCGTCGGTCAGCACCGACTGTTTGAGCGCTAAGACCACGCACACCGCCCCGATGCTGTGCAGCGCGGCAGCCTTGCGCCCATAATCAGTCTCAGCCACGCCCGGTAGATGTTTGAGCATCAGCGCGGGCGAAGTCGTGCTTAACACCCGGTCGAATGCCTGTGCGCCGCCTGAGGTGTGGACGTGTAAGTCATCGCCCACGCGCCCGATACCAGTCACAGGCGTGGCGAGCAGCACCTCTGCTCCCTGACGGCGCACCGCGTCGGCCAGCGCATTGAGGAAGGCTTGGAATCCGCCCTTAAACGACCCCAGTCGCACCGTGCGCGCTTTGATGCGCGCCCACATCCACGCCATGTTCACCCGGTCATACTGCGTGCTGAACTTGCCAATCAGCAGCGGACGCCACAGCTTGTTATAGACCTCTTCGCCCATCCAGCGGCGCATCCACTGGTCGGCGGTGACTTGTTCGAGCGCCCGCCAGTTAGGGGTGAGTTTGAGGAACACGCCCGCCAGCCCCAATCGGATAATACCCAACGGTGACAGCGGAAGACGCAGCGCCGAGGCGTTCATCTCGGAACGGTAGATTTTGTCGTCCAGCCAATAGCTGGTCTTGGGGCGCGGGAAGAAAACATCCTGCCGCACGCCGATTTCTTCGGCCAGCGCCAACAGGTCTTTGTCCGATTCAAACCAGTGGTGGTAGAACTTTTCCAGCTCCCACGCCCACGTTTCATCCTTAAAGCCCGCCGCCAGTCCGCCGACCCGTTCACCGGCCTCGTAGACCGTGACCGCATGGCCTGCGCGGGCCAAATCCCACGCTGCCGCCAAACCCGCTGGCCCCGCCCCAATCACCGCGACGCGCAGCGCTTTATCTTGCGTCATGCCAGACTCTCCCCCACGTTGTCATCATCACCCATTACATACACGCGCAGCGGGTGCATCACTCATCATTCCACCAGCGGAAGCCGTCCGGCAGGTTCTCCATCCCACGCGGGGCGGTGGATGAGCCGGGCAGCGGCGGCGGCAGCAGATGGGGAGGCGTAGCCGCCGCACCCGATGCGCGCACCTCGACAATCGCCATGGGCGGCGGGGCCGGGCGCTGGACGGCGCGTCGCAGCGCCCGCCAAATCGCCCCAACGCCAATGGCCGCTGAAATCAGGTTAAACACCCAGCCGAACGGATACAAAGACCCCAGCAGCGCGGTGAAAACCGCGCCGACCGCCACACTCAGCACCCGCTGGCGCAGGCTGAGGTCGGCCTGCGTAATCCGCATAATCAGCATCGTCCCCAACGCCGAAGCCGTCACCGCACGGGCGACATACGCGGCTACAAAGTAGAACAAGCCGCCGCCGCCGACCGTGGTCAGCCCCAGCGCGCTGGCGACCACCACCGTCAGTCCCTCGACCCGGACAAATATAATCAGCAGCGCTACCAGCGTCAGGCTGAGGACGAAGGCCAGCACGAACACCGGCACGGACAGCACCAGCGCCAATCCGCCCACCACCGTGTTAACGGCCACCCGGTCTGTTACCACTTCGACTGGGCGCAGCAGCCCACGCGGCCACAGCCAAATCAGCACCGCGCCGACCAGCGTCAGCACAACGACATCTTGCACGACCTGCGCGAAATAGGCGCGCAGTGCGTCGATGCGGCTGTCCTCGGCCACAAATTCCTCAAAGGTCGGCGGGTTGACCGCCTG
>JALONW010000487.1 GCA_025454725.1 Anaerolineae bacterium | reverse complement strand
CAATAGTAGAATTGTCTGTTTGCACCGTAATCATCAATCCTGCTGTAAGGTTTGTCCCAAAAATCCAAGTCACGCCATAGTTATCTACTGTTCTTTGAGGGTCTTTGGGCAGCAGACGACTGATTACGTCTTTTTCCATATCATCAATGTCTATTGATAAATCCGATATTTCGATTGTAAGGTCGTCGGTATGACAGGTAATATAAAAATTAGCTATGATGTGCCTATGATACCTTTTTTAGCCAACACCCCCACCAAGCCACAGCGAATGTGGGGTATCATACCGATAATGATACCCTGTTTTCGTGGGGGATAACCCAATGCTGCGCCCGATGCCCCACCAGCAAGCCCGGCTCGCCCGCCGCTTGATTGACCAACACTACGACGCCTCGCTGACGCTGGACGGCGTGAGCCGCGAGGTCGCGCTGTCCGCTTATCACCTCATCCGTGTGTTCAAACACGCCTATCGCCTGACGCCCTATCAGTACCTTGTCCAGCGGCGCATCGCACGGGCGAAGGAACTGCTCCGCACCACCGACCTCCCCATCACCGAAATCTGCGCGGCAGTCGGCTACGAGAGCTTGGGGTCGTTCAGCACCCTGTTTACCAAGCTGACCGGGCTTTCCCCCAGCGCCTACCGCCTCAACGCGCAGCCGACCCGCCAGACCGGCTATATCCCGCTGTGCGTGTGCCTGCTGCACGACCTCGACGACAGCCCCACCCCCTAAAACAGCGCAATTTTCAAGAAGCGAAAATAGCACGTCTGTTTTACACTTTAGGGAGTTACTCACCTAAAGAGGACATCCCCCATGATTAAGACGCTTTCGGTTGCCACCATCTGGGTCACGGACCAGAACGAGGCGCTGCGCTTCTACACCGAGAAGCTCGGCTTGGACATCTGCGCCGATGTCACCAACGGCGATTACCGCTGGCTGACGGTCGGACTCAAGACCCAGCCCGACATCCAGTTTCAGTTGGCGGCGCTGAAGCCCGGCGGCGGTTTCACCGCCGAGGATGTGGCACAGCTCACCAAACTGGTCGAGGCGGGCAAGATGGGCGTCGGGCCCTGGAAGACCGACGACTGCCAAGCCGCCTATGAGACCTTCAAGGCGCGGGGCGTCGAGTTCATCCAGCCGCCCACCAGCCGCCCGTATGGGACGATTGAAGCCATTTTCAAAGACAACAGCGGCAACGTCATGCTGCTGTCTCAAGACAAGTAGGGTCAAGGAGGGATTTTTCCAATGAGCCAGACCGATAAGACCGCCAAGAAATCCAAAGGTTTTACCGAGGCCGAACAGGCGGCGATGAAGGAACGCGCCAAGGAACTCAAGGCCGAGGCGCGGGCGGGCAAAGACAAGGCGGCGGGCGAGCGCGACCTACAGGCCACCATCGCCAAGATGCCAGAGCCGGAACGCACGATGGCGGCGCGCCTGCATGAGCTTGTGACGACCCACGCGCCGATTCTCATGCCCAAGACGTGGTATGGGATGCCCGCCTACGCCAAAGACGGGAAAATCGTCTGTTTCTTCCAAAGCGCACACAAATTCGAGTCGCGTTATGCCAGTTTCGGCTTCAACGACTCCGCACAGCTCGACGACGGCACGATGTGGCCGACCGCCTTTGCGCTCAAGGCGCTGGATGCGGCTGCGGAAGACCGGATTATCGCGCTGTTGAAGAAGGCGGTCGGTTCGTCTGCTGGGTGAGGCGAACCCCGTAGATAAGAGAGGCTCGGACGCCTGCGCCAAAACACAATCTCACTATAATGGGGGGTGTAACAAATACCATCACCCGTCCTATCCCTAGCGCCCCGACGAGGCCGACATGGACACCCCCCAACCCGCCCCCCTCCACATCAATGCCCTCGGCGGCCTGACCCTGAGCTACGGCGGTCAGGTTGTGGCTGGCTTGCCGTCGCGCAAGATGGAAGCGCTGCTGCTCTACCTCGCCTACAGCGGCCATCAGCACGCCCGCGAACACCTCGCCGACCTGTTTTGGTCGGATGTCGGGATTGAGCAGGCGCTGGGTAACCTGCGCGTGGTGCTGACGCGCCTGCGGAAAGTTTTTCCGGCGCTGCTGCGCGTCACCCGTCAGACGGTCGGCCTTGACGACGGCGCGGGCGTTACGTCAGACGCCGGGCTGGTGCGTGAGGTGGTCGGCGGCGCGGTCATGCACTGGCGCGCTTCGTCCAAGCTGCTGCCCGATGAGGTCAACCGGCTGGAACACGCGCTCGGCTTGTACAGCGGTCATCTGATGGCGGGCGTGGCGCTCAAAGGCGCGGCAGGCTTCGATGATTGGGTTGATTCGGAGCGCCAGCGCCTCTCGGAACTGCTGATGGAAGGCGGTTACGCACTGACGGCGCTCTACCGTCAGCAGTCCGCCCATGACAAGGTGCTGCGCGTCGCCCAGCGCCTGCTCAACATCGACCCTCTACAAGAGGCCGCTCATACCCTGCTGATGGAGTCTTACTGGCAGACTGGGCAGCGTGGGCGGGCGCTGGCACAGTATGAGCTGTTGTCCAACGCCCTCAGCCGCGAGATGGGGGTAGACCCCGCGCCGGAGACCCAGCGCCTCAGCCGCCGAATCCAGCGCAACGAGCCGCTGGAGGCCGCTCCCGCCAGCCCACAGCGCTCCTCGCTCCCGCTGGAGCCGACACCGTTCATCGGACGGGCGGCGGAACTGGCCGAGGTCGGGGCGCTGCTGTCCGAAGACCACTGCCGCCTGCTGACCCTGTTGGGCATCGGCGGGTCGGGCAAGACGCGGCTGGCGGTGGCGCTGGCGCGG
>JALONW010000114.1 GCA_025454725.1 Anaerolineae bacterium | reverse complement strand
ACCGACGAGTCTGCCGCGATTGCCGCTTTCTTGGCCGAGCAGGGCGCTTCGGTCATGGACTCCGTTGACGACGCGGGCTTTGCACGCGGACAAGCCACCGTCTTAGCGACGGTCAGCACCGCGCAAGAACAAACCGTCGCGCAGGCGGTCGGTCAGGTTTTCCCGCGCAGCATGGTGCTTACTCAAATGTCTGTCACCGCCGAAATGAACCGGCTGTTCCTCAATCTGCTGGGCTTCGCGCTGGCGATGGCGGGTCTGGCGCTGCTGGCGGGTGTGATGCTGGTCGCCAACGTCGTCAGCTTGGCGATGATTGAGCGGCGCTACGAGGTGGGCGTGATGAAAGCGGTCGGCTACACGCGGCGGCACGTCCTGACCGTGATTGGGCTGGAATACGGTCTAATCGGTTTAGTGGCCGGGCTGTTGGGCGCGGTCGGCGTGCAAATCATGGTGACACTGATTAGCACGGTCGAGGCGGCGGCGCAGGGCGTCTTGGTCATGCACCCGCTGACGGCACTGCTCATCATCGGTTTGGGCATCGGCCTGACGGTCATCACGGCGTTGGCCTCGGCATGGGGGCCGACGCAGGTGCGCCCGCTGGTGGTCTTGGGCGACCGCCCCGCGTAAGACTCATTTCTATCGACCAAACGCCCGGCTTAACCGTCGGGTGTTTGGTTTTTGCGGCGCAAATGGATAGCATCACCCTCATATAATCGCGTCTCAAAAAAGGATTATTCCCCGATGCAGGTTAAAGCCGCCGTTTTATATCAGATGGGCTTAGACGCCCCTTACGTCCAGACGCAACCGCTGCACATCGAAATGGTCGAGCTGGATGGTCCGCAGGCCGGTGAGGTGCTGGTCGAGGTGGTCAGCGCTGGGCTGTGCCACAGCGATTTATCGGTTATTGACGCCTCGCGCCCACGGGTAATGCCGATGGTATTGGGACACGAGGCGGCGGGCATCGTCCGCGAGGTCGGCGCGGGTGTGAGCGAATTTGCACCCGGCGACCATGTGGTCTTTAGCTTTGTCCCGGCCTGCGGGCGCTGTGTCTACTGCGCGACGGGGCGGGCGGCGCTGTGCGAAAACGGCGCAAAGGCCAACGTCGCTGGGTCGCTGCTGTCCGGCGGGCGACGCTTTCATAACCACAGCGGCGGCGAGTGCCACCACCATCTCGGCGTGTCGGCGTTTTCGCAGTTCACGGTGGCGGCGCAGGAAAGTCTCGTCAAGATTGACCCGACGCTGAACCTTCAGACGGCAGCGCTGTTCGGCTGTGCGGTGCTGACCGGGGTCGGCGCGGTGTTCAATACCGCGCAGGTCGCGCCGGGGACGGCGGTGGCCGTGTTCGGGATGGGCGGTGTCGGCCTCAGCACGGTGATGGGCGCACGGGCGGCGGGTGCCTATCCCGTCATCGCCGTTGACCTGCTGGACGATAAACTCGCCGTGGCGCGCTCGGTCGGCGCGAGCCACACGGTCAACGCCAGCACGACCAACCCGGTCGAGGCGGTGCGCGACCTGACCAGAGGCGGCGCAGAGTATACCTTCGAGGGCGTCGGCAGTGAGCGCGTGCTGCTGCAAGCCTATGAAGCCACCCGGCGCGGCGGCATGACCATCACCATGGGCTTACCCCACCCCAGCCGACAGCTCAGCATCTCGGCGGTCAGCCTCGTGGCCGAGGAGCGCACGCTCAAGGGATCGTACATGGGGTCAGCCGTCCCGCGCCGCGACATCCCGCGCTTCATCAGCCTGTATCAGGCCGGTCTGCTGCCGGTCGAGAAGCTGCACACCCACACCCTCGCGCTGGATGACATCAACGCGGGCTTTGACCGGCTGACGCGGGCGGAAGCCGTCCGCCAATTGGTCACGTTTTAAGGAGGCGCGCCGCCATGTCTGAACCAAAACCGACCGTCCAACGCGCCGACTTCCCGCATTTCCTCAGCATCCCCACCTGCTGGATGGACAATGACATCTACGGCCATTTGAACAACGCGCTGTATTATGCCTTTTTCGATACCGTCATCAACCAGTACCTGATCGCGGAGGGCGGCCTCGACATCCACACCGGGGACATCATCGGCTTGGCCGTTGAGACCCACTGCCAATTTTTCCAGCCCATTGCCTTCCCAGAGGTGATAGACGCTGGGCTGAGGGTTGGCAAGCTGGGCAATTCCAGCGTGCGCTACGAGGTCGGGCTGTTCAGGCACGGCCAGACCGAGGCGGCGGCCTTCGGCTACTTTGTGCATGTGTTCGTTGACCGCGCCAGCCGCCGCCCGTCTCCGATGCCCGACCGTCTGCGCGCCAGCTTACAGCGGTTGGTGAGGGGGTAACCCCCTACTTATCCCGCGTCAGGGCGAAACCGTTCATGAACTGGCGCTGGAGCAGCACGAACAAGATCAGCGGCGGCAGCGACGCAATCACACCCGCCGCCATCAGCAGACCGAAATCGGTCTGGCCGCCGCTGGATGCCGCGCTCCGCACGCCCATCTGAATGACAAACGCCGACGAATCCTGCACGATCAGCACTGGCCACAAATAGGCGTTCCATGTACTGATGAACTGAATGAGCGCCTGCGCGCCGATCACGTTCCAGCTCATTGGGATGAGGACAGACAGCAAAAACTGGGAGGGGGTCGCGCCGTCAAGCTGCGCGGCCTCGGCCAATTCTCGCGGGATGTTGGCGAAATGCTGGCGGAACAAAAACACCCCGGTCGCAGACGCAAGGAACGGCACGGTCAGCGCAAGGCGCGGATTTAAGCGCCCCCACTCCAATTCGGACATCATGCGGAACAACGGCAGCAGGATAATCTCGGTCGGCATCAGCAGCGTGAGCAGCACGACGAAAAACAGCACGGTTTTACCGGGAAACTGGAAGTAGACGAACGCCAAGCCCGCCAGCAGCGATAGACCAGTCTTGCCGACGACCACCACCAGCGCCACCACCGTCGTATTGACCATCAGGCCGCCGAATTGCAGCCGCGTGAACAGTGATGAGACATTCTCACCGAGGTCTGCGCCGGGCGGGAACAACTGCGGCGGCGCACGGAAGGCCGCGTCAAAAGTCAGAGTCGCCAATTGCAGCGCATACAAGGCCGGGATGCACATCACAAAGCACACCACGATGAGCGCGGCGTGGACTCCCCAGCGGGTTTTGGTTCTAGTCGGCATACGTCACCCGTGACTCGACAAAGCGGAACTGGAGCAGCGTCAGCGCCGCAATCCCGATGAACAACACAATCGCCTGCGCTGCCGCCGAGCCAATCGGCGCGCCGGGCGTGAATGCGTCTTCATATAGCTTATAAATGAGGACGTTGGTCGCGCCGCCGAACATCCCCGCCGCGCCGACCGGGGGGCCGCCCGACGTGAGCGCATCGACCACGCCGTAAATCCCATAAAACGAATAGGTCACGTTGGTGACGAGCAAAAAGAACGTGTACGGTGACAGCAGCGGAAAGGTGATGCTGAAAAAGCGCTGCGGTTTGTTCGCCCCGTCGATGGCCGCCGCTTCGAGGAGTTCGGGCGGGACGCCCTGCAACCCCGCGATGTAAAACAAGATGTTGAAGCCGAGGATATTCCACACCGACGCCAGCACCACCACCCATCGGGCGAGGTCGGGGTTTCGCAGCCAAGATAACTCGGTCCCAAAGCCGACGGTCAAGAAATAGTTGACCAACCCGGCCTGACCATCGCGGAACAGCGCGAGGAAAATCACGCCGGTGACGACCGGGGACAGCGCAAACGGCCAAATCAGGAACGTCCGGTAAATCGACGCGCCGCGCACCTTTTGGCTGGCGAGGACGGCAATCCCCAGCGCAATCGACAGGCTGAACCCGACAATCGCCAGCGTAATCGCCAAGGTGGTCACAAAGCTGGACTGATAGACCACATCTTCCGCCAGCGCGGTGTAATTGCCGAGGCAGACGAAACGCTCAGTGCGAATCGGGAAGCGCCGCGCATTCAGCGAGAGCAAAATGGTCTGGATGCTGGGGTAATACAGGAACACGAATAGGCTCAACAGCGTCGGCGCGAGGAACCCATAGGCCAGCGCTGGACGGCGAAAATATCCCGATTGACTGGGGTTTATCCGGTTGAGTGTCGCCAGATAGGGCATGACGAAAATCAGCGCGCTCAGGGCGGTCAATACCACGCCCGCGATGGCCTCGACGGCAGGCGCTTCGAGCGCGTAGGTGCAGTGTTGCAGCGTCGCGGTCAAAATCTGCCCGCTGAACGCCCCCAACACGGTCGAAATAATCAACACGCCCCATGGTGGGTCAACCCGGCGCTGGCGAACGGCACGCACGCCCAACACGAGGCCGACCACCGCGCCAATGATTAGCGATGGGAGCAGTTGCGCGGCGGGCAGCACGGCATAGTAATTTGTCAGGTTAGCGAACGACTGCGGCGCAGCGCTCAGGCCAGCCCACAGCCACAAACCAAGACGAACCACCCCATCCCATTCGGTGATGAGGATATAGAGCGTTAGGGCGGCCACGCCGAGCGCGACGCCCCGCGCCCACCAACGGTCAAAACGGGGAGAGTCCATAGGGTTTTTGAGTGATGCGTTTTGAGTGATGAGTGATGAGAGGGTGTTTGTAAATTGGCCGGATGAACAGCGAGGACAGGGCTGGCCCTGTCCGTACAGGCGTAAATCCTCCCGCGCACAGATGAAAATGGCGTAGGATTATCCGTCCTGTAGGGACAGCACCTGTGCTGTCCGCTGATGTTAAAGGTATTTGCAAACAGGCTGCGAGGTCGGGCGTGAGGTATACCCTGCCCGATGCGATTATTTTATCTGTAGGGGCGCAGCGCACTGCGCCCTTTGGGTATGGGATGGATGAGGGGGCAGCGACACCATACCGCAAACCCCCTCATCACCCATCACTTGAATCTCATCACTGCCTTATTCAACGACGCTGTTGTAGTCGGCGAGGATGGCGTCGGCGCGCTCTTTGGCGGCGGCCAGCGCCTCCGCCGGGGTGCTGTCACCGTCCACAATCGACTGGAGCGCCTCGACCAACACCCCGCGCACCTCAGCCGACGGCCCAAGGATTGCGCCCGCGTTGGCGATGTTGCCCGCCGACGCTTGGAGTTGGGTGACGGCGATACCGTAGGCCGGGTTTTCCTCGAACCAACCTTCTTCGGTCAGTGCGTCGATGCTGGTCTGACGGGTCGGGAAGTAACCCGTGCCTTGGTGCCAGCGCATATCGTTCTCGGTCTGGGTCAAGAAGAAGATGAAATCGACCCCCGCTTGGGTCTCGGCGTCGCTGTGGCCCGCCGTCACCCACAGGCTCGCCCCACCGACCGTCACGCCGTTGGTGGCGTCTGGCCCCGGCGTGAACAGCGGCGCGATGCCGAGGTCAATGCCTTGCAAACCGCTGAAGCGCTGGAACAGCGCCAAGCCCGCCGTGCTGTTGATGGTCATAGCGGTGTTGCCGCTGAGGAAGGCGATGCCCTCGCCGTTGTAGTCGTTGGGCGTGCCGCTGTAAGTGAAATAGCCGAGGTCGTCCATCACGTCGTACCACTCGGCCACGCGCAGCATTTCCGGGCTGTCGTAGAAGACCGAGGTGGCGCGGGCGGTGCGGCCATTGTCGTTGTCAGCTATGAGGCCGTTCTGCATCGCCACCCACTGCTCTGGGAACCACGACGCCATCGGGAAGTTGATGCAGGCCGACGGCGGCTCTGGCGCGGCCATGATGGCGACACAGGCGGTCAGGATTTCTTCAAAGTCGGCGGGCGGGGTTTCGGGGTCAAGGCCAGCCGCCTCGAACATGCCCTTGTTGTAGTACAGCAGAGGGTTAGACGAGTTCCACGGGACGCTGTACAGTTCACCGCCGATGGAATAATACTCGCGCAGCACGGGCAGCAGGTCGTCGAGCGAGGCAATCTGTTCCTCGCTGGCAACCGCGCCGACCGGCACGAAGAAGCCAGAGTCGGCGGCCAATTGAGTCAGGCCTTCTTCGACCTGCACGATGGTCGGGGCTTGGCCTTGGTCAGCGGCCAGCAGCGCACCGTTGAACAGTTCCACGTAATCGGTGCTGGGCGACGAGACTTCCACGACCACGCCGGGGTTAGCAGCCATGAATTCATCGGCCACAGCTTGGATCAGGCCGCCGCGGTCGTCGTTTTCGCCACCGAAGATATGCACCATGCGGATGGTCACGGTGTCCTGCGCGCTGGTGGGCGCAAGCGCGACGGCGCACAGCGCCACGAGGATGAAGAACAAGCGTAAAGGTTTCATCGGGCGTCTAATTCCTTCTATCACAAATAGGCAAAGGGAAGTATACGGGCGGGTTTTGTTAAACATGTAAAGACGAGGTTAAGCCTATTGTGGGGTTTGGGCAAGTGGAGTGGGAAAGATGAGCAGCGCGGTTTTGCGGTACAATCGGGGGGATGACAGCACAAACAGCACCTAACACGGGTCTCCAAGCGGAGGGAGCGCGGCATGACGGACAAACTGCGTTATCAGGTGAGCGACGGGCCGCTGAGTGTGCGGGCGACGCCCGGCACGGCGGGCGCACGGGTCGGGGAACTGCCGACCGGCGCAGTCTTGGTGGTCGAGTCTACCTCACGCACAGTGGTGGATGGTTTCGTGTGGTGGAAACACGCGCTGGGCTGGTCTGCCGAGGGCAGCGCCGACGGCAGGACGATGTTCATGGCACGTGTCGGGCAGGAGATTGCCCCAGCCGCGCCGACGGGTGAGCCGACCGCCTACCAAGTCACCAACGGGCCAGTTAGCATCCGCGCCAACCCCGACGTGACCGCCGCCAAGCTGGGGGAACTGTCCAATGGCACGGTGATTGAGGTGCTGCCTGACGGGCGCGCCACCGGCGGCGGTTTTCACTGGGTCCGTCACCAGCGCGGCTGGTCGGCGCTGGGCAAGAGTGACGGCTCCTCGCCGTTCATGACACCCACTGCTGCCAGCGCGCCCGCCCCGTCTGCGCCAGAACCGGTTACGCCCCCCGCGCCAGTGACACCTCCCGCCCCTGCGCCGGTCAATCCGCCCACGCCCACCCCGTCTGAACCCACCGACACCATCCGCTATTTCGTTGTGGCCGACGGCCCGGTCAGTGTGCGCGAACAGCCCGACCCCAACAGCCTCAAGCTGGGCGAACTTGCCAACGGCACGGTCATTGAAATCGTCCCAGACTCGCGCACGGTCAACGCTGGATACGTCTACTGGCGACACAGCCGGGGCTGGTCCGCCGAACGGCGCATCGGTGGGGGCAGCTCATTTATGGTCCCCAGTGCCGATTCTCCGCCGCCGCCCGCCCCAGCGGTAGACCGCACCGTGATGCCCGACGGCACGCCCATTCAGTTCTTCGAGGTCATCGAAGGCCCCATCAGCACCCGCGCCGAGCCGACCCTAACCGCCGCACGCCTCGGTCAACTTGAGGTGGGTGAGCAGTTTGAGGTCGTGCCGCGCAGCCGCACCGAAAATCAGGGTTATGCGTGGTGGCAGCACAGCCGGGGCTGGTCGCCAGAGCGTAAATTGGGCAGTGAATCGGCCTATTTGGTCGCTATCTCTAAGCTGACGCGCAAGATGGTCGATGGCGTGCCGTACCTGCCGCTGATGGTCCAGCACCCGGTCGCGCTGGCGGATGTGCAGTGGGTGCAGTACTACGGGAACACCATCTTTGCCCACAAAATCCGTTCCGAGGGCAAGTTTTGGTACAACTACTGCCAGTCGCTGCACGGCGGCTTCGACTACGGCACATCGCGTCTTGTGCCGATTGTGGCGGGCGTCGAGGGTGTGGTGCTGGACGTGAACGTCAACAAATCGACCTATACGCCCAACTACACGCGCATCAAGGCCGGGCCGTACATTTTCATCTACGGCCACATCGCCAACCCGACGCTGTTCAACCCCGGTGACCGCGTGACGCCGGGGACGGTGGTCGGCATGATGGACGCCGGGCAGAACCGCCAGAACCACCTGCATCTTGAGGTGCGCTACGGCATGAAAATCCTCAACCCGCTGGAGGTGATGACCGAGGAGCGCCAGCAAGAGATTACGGGGCGCTTTAAGGACTTCAGCAAGCATTTCTACCGCAGCGCGGTTTGGGCACAGTGGCAGACGCCCTATGACCAACCGGTGCTGAACCTTCAAAACTTCGGGAAAGAAGTCATCATCGGGCCGCACGCCCGCTAACGTCCTCACAGGAGATACCGCCCGACCATGCCGCTGCTCACGCCCACCCCCGACCTGCTCATCCGCAGTTTTACACTGGATGACCTGCCAGCGCTGTCGGCGCTGGTCAAGGCCAACCGCGACCACCTGCGCCGCTGGTTGCCATGGGCTGACCGGGTGGAATACCCGTCCGACGAGGCCATGTACGTCGAGATGGGCATCGACAAGGAAGCGCGGGGCGACGGTTTTGAGGGCGGTATCTACCGTCGAGGCGTGTTGGTCGGCTCGGTGGGGATGCACTACGTCGTCCCTGAAACCCGCGCCACCGAAATCGGCTACTGGCTGGCGGGCGACCAGACCGGTGGCGGCATCATGACGGCGGCGGTGCGCGCCGTGGTCGGTTATGGCTTCGGCGTGCTCAAGCTCAACCGCATCGAGATTCGGGCGGCGGCGGCCAACACCAAGAGCCGCGCCGTCCCAGAGCGCCTCGGTTTCCGTCTGGAAGGGGTGCTGCGGCGTTGCCACGCCATCCGCGATGAAATCCACGACCTCGCCATTTATGGCCTGCTGGCGGATGAGTGGGCGGGGTGAATTTTAAGGCAGGACATCAGGTAGGGGCGACGCTTGCACCCCCACGCACTTTTTTTACACATGAACCAAGTTTTTAAGTTGCGTTCGCCTTACCCGCTCATGAAAAGGTGCTGAAAGCGGGTATAACCGCGTTATAATGAGGAAATCAACCCGCGAAACATCACCGCACGTGAGGGAGAAACACCCGTCGATGGCCCAGCCCGATATCGTCACCCAAGAGCAAGCCCCGCAGGTCATCATGATTCCCGGCCTTTACCGCCGCACGATGGCGACGGGCGAACGGGTCATGGTGGTCGAAATTTATTTAGAGCGCGGCACACTCGTCCCCACCCACCAGCACCCTCACGAACAGGCCGGTTATGTCGTCAACGGCAAGGTGACATTCACCATCGCCGGGAACGAGCATACCCTCCTGCCCGGCGACACGTATGCCATCCCCGGCGGGGTTGACCATGCGGCGCTGGCGCACGAGGACACCGTGCTGGTCGAGGTGTTCAGCCCTCCGCGTGAGGAGTTCCGCACCCAGAAGTAACGTGATGAGTAGAGAGTGACGAGTGATGAGTCTGTGTTTGCATTTACATCGGATGGATAGGCCGGACAGGGCATACCCTGTCCGTACAGGAGGAAATTCGCCCGCGCAAAGCTGGAAAACGGCGCAGGATAATCCGTCTTGTAGGGGCGAGGCTTGCCCGCCCGCTGATGGTGATGTCTCCTGCAAACACGACCCGACCAATTCGGCAGTGAAACCGTGGAGGTGGCTGACATGAGCGAGAGACCGGTCAGCCGCGCCCGTGAGCGCCAACAATTCCGCGACCGCCGCCGCCCGCCAGAGGCGATGGCGGTCCCACGCGGTGCAGATGATGCCACCCCACCGCCCAATCAGCGCCCCGCCGCTGGCCTGACAGGTCAGTGGGCCGCGCTGGACGCCGCCGAGTTCAAGCGCCGCGCCAACCTGATGGTAAAGGATGCGCTGTGGTACGCTCGCTACCGCCCCCGCGTCTGGCAGATTGGCGGCGCGGTGTTCCTGCTGCTGCTGGGGTGGTTCCTCCTCAGCCACTGGATACCGGGGCGCATTTTCCCCAACGTCTACGCGCTGGGCGTGCCAGTGGGCGGCCTAACGGTCGAGGAGGCCACCGCCAAGCTTGACGACACCTTCGCCAACGAGGTGCGGATTGTGCTTCAGGTCGGCGACCAGCCGCTGGCCGAGGTCAGTCCGGCACAGCTCGGTATTTCGCTGGACAGTTTCGCCGCTGCGGAATCGGCGCGGGGCGTGGGCTTGGGCGGTATCCCGTTCGGCTACAACGTTCAGCCCGACATCCGTATCGCCAGCCGCGTGGCCGAGGATTACCTGATTCAGCAGGCTGGGGCGCTGGACGCCCGTCCGCGCAACGCCGGGTATACCTTCCGTGAGGGGGTGTTGGTCGGTGTGCCGGGGGTTTCGGGCCGCCAGCTCGACATCCCGCAGACCATCGCGCTGCTGACCGCCGACCCCGCCGCCGCCATCCGCAACCGGCGGGTGAGCGTGCTGTTCATCCCCATCGAGCCGGAATTTCCCGACCCAACCCCGCACCTGATGACCGCTCGCGCCCTGACGCAGGAGCCGTTCCAGTTGGTCGGCTATGACCCGTTCACCGACTCGTCCACCGTATGGGCGACGCCGCCGGAAAACGTCGTGCCGTGGCTGGAAGTGGGCGCAAACGGTCTGCGCGTCCGCCCGATTGAGTTCACGCGCTTCTTGGAGGCGCTCAACATCGAAATCCAGCGCGCCGACCCCATCCGCTATATCGA
>JALONW010000113.1 GCA_025454725.1 Anaerolineae bacterium | reverse complement strand
TGATGGCGCTGCGTCGGTTGTTCAAAAATCCGGCCAGTGTCCTCGGCCTTGTGCTGATTGTGGTCATGCTGGGGGGCGCGATTTTTGCCCCGTGGATTATGCCCTATAATCCCATTTTGGGCGACCTCGCCAACGATTACGTGAAGCCCCCGTCATCTGAGCATATTTTTGGGACGGACGAGATCGGGCGGGACATTTTCACCCGCGTCGTTTACGGCTCGCAAATTTCGCTCAAAATCGCGCTGGCGGCCCAAGCTATCGCGCTGACCATCGGGATTACCATCGGGATGGTCAGCGGCTTTTTCGGCGGCTGGTTAGATTTGGTTCTGATGCGTTTCGTAGACATCATCATGGCCTTCCCGCTGCTGATTATCGCCATTGCGCTGACCGGCGTCCTCGGCCCCAGCGAATTGAATATCATCCTCGCGCTGGGCCTAATCAATTGGACGGTGACGGCACGAATTGTGCGCGGTCAGGTGATGGGCATCAAAGAGCTGGAATACGTCACGGCGGCGCGCGGGCTGGGCGCGACCAACCTTGAGCTGATGCTGCGTCATATCCTGCCGAATATCATTGGCCCGGTGATTGTGTATGCGACCTTGGGATTGGGTAGCATTATCCTCGCGGAGGCGTCGCTGAGCTTTTTGGGTTTGGGCAGCGCGCAGCAGGCGACCCCCAGTTGGGGCAAGATGCTGACCGAAAGCCGCGCGTTTATCCGCTCGGCGTGGTGGATGCCGTTTTACCCCGGCCTCGCGATTTTGCTGACCGTGTTGGGTTTCAATTTATTGGGCGACGGCCTGCGCGACGCGCTGGATGTGCGCGCAAATTAGGCTACCGGAGAGATTGACGTAATGAACATTTTGGCGATTGGTGCTCACGGGGATGACCTTGAGCTGTTTTGCGGCGGCACGTTGGCGCGCTTCGCTCAGCGTGGCGATCATGTTTTTATGTGTGTCGTGACTGACGGACGGGGGAGGCCGAAAGGCGATCCCGAACACATCGTCGCTGTCCGTCGAGCGGAAAGTGAAGCGTCCGCGGCGGTAATCGGCGCGGAACTGGTGTGGATGGGCTTACCTGACGGCGGATTGTGGTTTGATGACCCGACCCGCCATCAGTTCATCGAAGTTATCCGCCGCGCCAAACCCGATCTGATCATCACGCACCCAGCGGACGATTATCACCCTGACCACAAAACGACCAGCCGTCTGGTGATGGACGCGGCGCAGATTGCCCGGACTGCCAATTACCCGTCGTCACTGCCGCCGCACCGTGTGACGGTGCCGATTGCCTTTATGGAGGCAGAATTGGGCATCGGTTTTATTCCAGAAGAGTATGTGGACATCACCCCGACGTGGGCGCAAAAACTGGCGATGCTCGATTCGCACAGAAGCCAATTGATGACCAGTGGCTATGACCCAGATTTTGCACTGCCTCAGCCTGACGATAACGTGTTTCACAAATATGCGCGGGCATTAGGGGCGTTTCGCGGCTTGGCCGTCAGCACTCCCTACGCTGAAGGCTTCCGGTTCTGGCAGGCGGCGAATCGCATGGTGACTCATCGCATTTTGCCTTAACCGCCAGTCGTTTATCACGCCACGCAGACGGTATTCACTCCTGTTCTAAGCGCAGGTTATTACAGGTAACCCGTTCGATGAATTTTGTCGGCAGAGGAACGGGGATTTCGCGGGCGGGTTGATGAACTGCTTCTCGGTTGGTTATCCAATACTCACAGACGGTTAGCAATTCCGGCCAGCGTCCGTGGTATTGCACGATAAGTCGTGGATGCTCGCGCAGTCATGTCTCAAGTTGGGGTAAGGGCTGACAAATGAGCGCGACATCTTCACTCAGGTTGGCGACTTCGCCGTTTTCGGCGTTCCCCATCACCTGTGCCATGGTCACTGTCTTATTTTTCTGGTGCTGACGTAAAACAGCCGAAATGACGGTATAGCTGTCGTTGTCGCGCACCTCCCTCGTCATCACGGATG
This sequence comes from Anaerolineae bacterium, assembly GCA_025454725.1. Classification (GTDB taxonomy): domain Bacteria; phylum Chloroflexota; class Anaerolineae; order Aggregatilineales; family Phototrophicaceae; genus Flexicrinis. The sequence continues at coordinate 16,017 of JALONW010000113.1, read as the reverse complement.
CGACCATAGTAGCCCTTCACATACGTTCGTTCATCACGCTCTGAACGCTTAGATGTGCCGAACGCGATATTTAGGCGTGATTGCGGCGTGGGTGGTGGGCAACCGTCACTAACCGGCGCTGGCTGGTCGCGCCGAGGTCATCGTCCCCGAGCGCATGGCGGCGCTGTCTGTGGGTTAAGGGTATGCAATCTGTCGTTTTTCGATCTGCGCGTGACTGTCCCCAGAGGCCAAAGATCAACCGCCCAAAGATGTGACAACCAAAACCACCCGAAACCCATTATAGTAACTGCGATTATAGGGAGAAAAAAGATTTCTGGATGTTGTGCGCGCACTGTCTAGGTTGTTAAGCCAAGAACCCCCACGCCACACTCGACGGCTATCAGTGCAAACGTCCTCACCCGCTGCGTCGGGTGCGGGGTTGCGGTAGTCGGTCAAGCACCACTCCCATACATTACCGCTCATGTCCAGCACGCCATCCGGCGACACGCCCTGCGGGAATATCCCAACTGCACTGGTTTGGCCGATGCCGGTATCATCAATATTGCCCTTAGCCATGTCGAATTCGTCTCCGTGGGGATACTTACGCCCATCGGTTCCCCGTGCCGCTTTTTCCCACTCGAATTCGGTTGGCAGGCGCACCAGCCATTGGTCAAGCTCGTTTAAACCCCATTTGCCGCCCAGCTTATACGACAGCCAGCGGCAGAACGCGATGGCGTCATACCAGCTTACATTTTCGCGAGGATGGTTCCAGAACTTAAATCGCTGATTGCCCGGTGCGCTCTCGTTCTCACGGCGGTATTCGTCATCCGCTAAATCGTCCCACCAACTCGGTTTGTTAAAGCCGTCCTGCGCATCGATGAAGGATTGAAATTGTCGGTAGGTCACCGGATATCGGCTGATTTTGAATGGCTTTTGTAAAGTGATAGGTTTTCTATCCTCTCCATACAGGAATTCGCCTGCGGGGACGTCTACCCAATCAAATTCTGGTAGCGCGTCTGTGTCCAAGCCGACGCCTCCACGGTTGTCCCAGCCCGTTAAGCCCAGCGCTCTTCCGACCGCTGCCCGGGCCAACGGGTTCGGCTCGCGGTTTGTATCAGTCAAGCGTGTCAGCCATTCGGCTGCCAAGCTCTTACGGGTTTCATCGGCTAAGGCCGCCCCACTTTTCACCACGCATTGGGCGGCCACTTCCGGGTTGGCGGCATTCGCCCACTCGACAATCTCGCTGCAATCGTCGCTGTACAAACCTGCCAGCAAGATGACGGCCTCCTCCCAATTGTTGCGCGCCCACCAGTTTTCTGGCTTCCAGATGTTATCGGCCTTCAGGTGTCCGGCCTTGATTGCTTCGTCCATAGAACGTGCCGCAAAGTACTCTTGCAGCAGTTGGTGGCTGAAACGCACCTTGTCGCCGACCAACAATAGGTTGGCGCTAACCGCCAGATACGATAAGCGGCTACCTAGCAATTCCTCCACCTCCGACAGAGGCAGCGCCGTAGCAGCGCTGGCGTCCCGCTGATTGGCCTGCCGCTGAATCTGCATGGCGTAGGCGATCTGTTTCAGCGCGTCAAGCAACTCCGCTCCTTCGGGTGTCAGGGTGACGGCACGGATGGTCTCGTTTTGGATTGCCAGTTTCTCGCGCACCAACAGCACATTCACGAAATCCTCAAACAGGCGGCCACGGTTGGGCGGCATCTCGCCGCGCTGCTGGATGTATATATCGAGCAGCATCCGCAGCATGTAGGGGTTGCTGGCGAGCCAGATCAGTGAACCCGAACTTTGGATATGTTCTCGCCACAGCGAGTCATCTGATCCATTGGTTGAACTATAGACATTCGGGTTTTCATGGGGAATGTCTGGCGCTTCAAAGAACATCTCAAGACTGGCGCCAGCGCCCTGCCATTTCTTCCATATCGCTTTGATAGCTTCACCACCTGCCAAGCGCCAGAAAAACGCCTCGCCTTTTGTCTTGTCTTGGAGTGCACGGTCGGCAAAATCGCGGATACGGAGCGGGTCGAGCGGCTTAATGATCACCTGACTCATCCGCAGATCGAGTGTGTAATCCAGTTCGCGACAGGTCACCACCGCCATCATGTCCTTGGGCTGCGCCTTGATGAACGCTTCGACCTGTGGGTACTTTTTCGTCCGCTGGTCGGCGGGAAACTCATTCAGACCGTCCAGCAGCAGCACCAAGCGTCGGTCGGCCAGCAGGTCGTCGAGGTGCGCGCCCAATTCACCCAGTTCAGCGCGCAGGAAGGCGTCAAAGGGTATATCGCTGTCCCAGTTGCCCAATTTGACCATCACCGGAATCGGCGCTTTCGGATCGGTCAGCGCGGCGGTATACAGCGGTTTGGCGATGGCCCGCAGGGTGTGGGTCTTGCCCGCGCCGGGGTCGCCCAATACAACCACCCGCCGCAGTTCGGTAATCTTGCTCACGGCGTCTGTGAAGGTTTCGGGCGTGGAGAGGTGTGCTTCATCCTCGCCGCGTTCCTGCCGCAGCAGCGCCAGTTCCGGCCTCATTTCTAGGCCAGTAGGTATCTGACCCCATTCATCGACCGTTTTGCGCGCCCGCGTCTGCGCGACCCCGCCCAATTCGGCGTATTCAGCCAGTTCAAACTTATCAAGCAAAAAATCCTCGAAGCGCAGCCGGTCTAGGTAGGCCAGTTCACACTCGCGGCGGGTGCGCGTCCGGCGCGACCTGCCTGACCCGCTGGTAGGGGGCGGCAGTGCAGCCAACAAGACTCTCAGTGCGTCCGGGTGCGCCATCTGGTCGAAGCGCACGCCCTGAAAGCGGTGCAGCCCAAAGAAGTTGTCGCTGTCGATCACGTCTTCCAAAATCACCGGAATAATCAGTTTTCGTTTGTTGCGCGCCCATTGCACCTCATCCCAGACGTAATCACTTTCCAGCGCTTTGGCGCTGCACACCACCACCATCGCATACGAGGCGTTGATACCGTCACAGATCGCCTTTTGCCAGTCCGCGCCGCCCTTGATCTTGGACGTGTCGATCCAACAGGGATGTCGGGCGCTTTGCAAGCCGTCGATCAGCCAGCGGGCGAAGGCGTCATCGCGGTGCGAATAGCTGATGAAGACGCTCGGCGCTCGCTCGCTGGTGGGGGTGTCGTTGGTCTGAGGTGGAGTCGTCACGGGGAAGGTTGGTTCGACCTTTGCCGCGCTGACTATCGACTGCGCCAGACAATCGGCATCAATAATCGGCAACCAGTGGTCGATTTCTGCTTGGCGCGGCGCATCCCAGCGCGGGCGCACGGTCTTGAGCAGCACCGAGAGGGTATGTTCGCGGGTCTCGCCTGCCAGACAGCGGATTTTGCCCAGCAGGTCGGCCATACATTTGACGTAGAATACCTCCGCGCCGCCTTCGAGGTTAATGACATCCAGCGGGCGCGGGTCGCGCAGGTAAAAGGCTTCGATCAGCAGCGCCTCGCGCTCGTCACGGTCGCGCATGTAGGGCAGCAGCAGCGGCTTGAGGTCGGTGATGAGCGTGGGTGGTAGAGGCATGGGATGGGCGTCCGGTTCAGTCGTTGGATTGAGTGTCCCCAGATGATACCGTGTCGGCACACCTCCCGCAATTTAGCGGAACGACTTAACTTAATGCCAAATGCTGCGGTCGTTTTTCAGACCACCCACCCCAGATGAGGTTGATCGTTCGGTGACCGCACTCTCAGCGCGCCTGTACCCATGCCGTGATGCGCCCAGTGATGTCGGCGGGAGAGACAGGGACAGCCTCTATCACTGCATCGTCGGGCGCGCCCTCCAGCAGCCAATAGCCGCCCTCGGCAGTGTAAAGGACTCGGAAGCTGTGGGTTTCCTCGGATTGCACCCAAATGACTTGGTTGAACCCCTCGGCACCCACCGCGCTCTTGGCAAATGCAAAGAGGCTTTCTTCGTCGGCTTTGGTGTTGTCCTTAAGCAGTTCGTAGGCGTCGGTAGGGTTGGCACGCATCTCCGCCAGCAGACCCGCCGGTAAGGTCAATGAGCTGTAGGGTGGCGCAGCACTCTGGCGAGTATCTAGATGAAGCGCGCCCACCAGTGTCGTGATGAACAGATCACCACTGTTGACCGTGAAGAAGCGGTGCAGTGAGGGTCCAGTGCGGGTGTGCGCGATGGTCAGGTCGGGGGTGAAGTAGAGCCATGTGATGTCGAGGCCAAGCTTGCTGGTTTCATAGGTCATGAACAGGCTTTGCTGGGCGATCAGGCCGATACCGACCAGCACCGCGGCTTGTTGATCGAGCGTGCGCTTGGTGGGGACGCCCGTTTCTGGGTCGGTGTCGATAGAGAGCAGACCCCGCGCTTGCAGACTGTCCTCGGCGGCACGCAGCAGGGTGTTTAGGGTGCGCTCGTCCATCTCTTGGGGAATCTGTGCACTGGGGATGGCCTTAGAGGGGAAGAAGCTGAGGATGTACCACAGCTCATGGTTGCTCAGGTCAATCCCAACGCTGATGTTTTCCATAGGGTTGGTGGTCATAGGGATATCATGCTCCATGTGGTAGCCGTTGGAAGTTTAATTAAAGATGCTCTGCCACAGGTTCGTGACCTGTTTGGTGGTTTCGTTGACGATGTCTTTTGCGCCGTCGGCCACATGGTCGATGGTATCGACGAGAACCCCGGCGGTCTCCTCGATGACCGGGATCATGGTCTCTGGCTGACTGGTGTTGAGATTGCCGATGGCGCTCGCCAACCCCCCAGTCTCGATGCCCGTGACGCGCTCATAGAGCGATGCTGCACTCATTGTCCCCATCTTACCGCCCTCGAACAGCGTGTCACCGACTCCGCCGAGGAAATCACCGACTCCTCCGCCCAACGTCGATAGCCCACCGGAGAAGTCACCGTTTATGGCCTGCATGATGCCCGCACCAGCGCTGTCAAATACTTTGGTGACATCCATTTTGGGCAGCGCGGCTTGGAAGGCCTCGCTCTGCTGACGGAACTGGTCGGCCAGCGCTGGGTCACCGTTGCTGAGGAAATCCGCGCCGTGATATACCACCATCCCGATACCACCACCCACCGCTTGAATAACACTGTTGGCTAACATGATTTTTGCGCCTATGGGGGTTATCATGACCAACCCTTGCAACCCGCCCGATATTGCATAGGCAGGGTCATCCTTTTGAATGCTTTCGACTACACCGTCGATGAGCGCCCCGACGCCGGGCATGTTCTTGCTTGGAATATCGAACAGCGCGCCAATACCCATTTTGGCGAAGCCGCCACTGATTTCTAGCAGCCCGTTGGTGTAGTTGCCATCCATAAAGGAACCAGTCGCTTCTAAGAAGCTGCTGATACTTTCGGTGAAAGCTCCGCTTCTCAACACTTGCATCCAACGAGGTTTCAGTTCTGGGTAGTTGGAGAGTAGGAACTGGTTGAAACGCAGCATGGCACCGCTTTTGAAAAATCCATGCCGTTTTAGGAAATCGTTTAGACCCAGCCCTGTATCTATGTTTTTGAGCCATTCTGACCAACTGCCCAATGGCCTGCTGTCATAGGTGAACGCTCCAGCAGAACCACCACCACCGCCGCCGCCAGCGAATCCACCGCCCGAAAACAGCGCTCCTGCTCGGTTTTCGGCCTCCGAGAAGGTCTCGATGATATCGCGCAGTGAGCGCTGGCTGTCGTTGAGTGCTTCGGTCAGCCGATTCAGGCGCGGGAAGAGATGTCTTCCCATCTCTGCCCGGAAAGCGTCCCCCGCCGTCCCCAACCACCCTTCGCTGAAGCGCTCATAGGATTGGCGCATCTTTTGGATGGTCTGTTCCGTGCGGTGTTGGCCGTCAGTAAATTCCTTAATAGCAGTTTCTAGTTTTTCGTAGTCTACCTCGATTTTATCCGCACCCATCGTCAGTTTTCTCCCCGATTCCGATTACCTATGACTATACCCGATTTGGGCAGATAAATTGCATTACGAAATGATCCTTTTGATCGGGTAGGTCTACCAAGTAGATCAGGTCACCGTGTTGGATGGGATAGAACGTCAGGCTAATGCGCTTGCCGCCCGGCGAGATAGCTCCCTCTTCCATGGCCTGTCGGTTAAGGTAGGTGGGGTTCGTGTCGGCGAGGCGTGCGACCAAGAACTCATCGCTGCCCTTGTTGTCGCGGATCAGCAGCAGCAGGTGTTCACGGCTGATGGCGGTGTAACGCCGGTTCAGCTTGTCTAGATAATTAGCCTCTGGAAGCTCTAGGCGAGACAGGTTGGGCCAGCGCAGTGCGTGTTCGTAGACCTCTCGCCCGATGATGGACGCGCGCGAGCTAATGTCATGGGTGGTATAAAAACCCTTACGGTAGCGCTCATAGAGTTTTGCCTTGCTGTAGGGCTGTTTCTGACCCACCGTGTCTAACTCGTAGCAGTTCCGTACCTCATCCAGCGTGTAGGCCGTCCTGACAAGGGGCGGGTTGGGGCAGCTGCTGTGGTGACCGAATACCAAGAACACCTCGGAAAGGTTAGGGATACCCTTCAACTTCCGTTCTTCAGGCAGCGCCCGCACCCCGTAGTCCAGCCAGATGGCGTAGTCTTCGCTGGGGTCTTTACGATCTAAGTGCTGCAATATCCCTGTTTTCAGCTGACCAACCGTTAAATCTAGGTCATCAACCTCGATTTGGGTTTCGGCTTCGGGTATATCCGGCAGTTGAAGCCGGATGTTGATGTCGGTCATCCCTGTCCTTTAGCGTATTGTGGTGTGTTTGCTTTGTACCCAAGTGCAGAGGCTAATCTGTGCCGAGGTACGGTTTGATCTTGCCTGCTTCCTTCACCTGATCATCCGGTAGCGCCAGTGGGCGCTTGACTCGCTGGGTTCGAATGAGGTCTACAATCTCACTGACCTTCTTCTGGCGCAGTTCGGCGGCGGTGATGCCGTCCAGCTCGATCCCGAATGCGGCGAGCTGTGACTCGGTCATGACTTTGAGGCGGCGTGCATCAACGAACCTAATAATCTGGTCGAACTTCTGCAGGTCGGTGAGAGTCTCACCCAATGGTACAGGGATAACCAGCTTGCCAGTGATAAACATTTGCCGGAACCGCTTCTGGTTCAGCGTCTTGGTTTCAACGTCGTAGAATTGGGCGCTGGCGTTGGTCAACGGCTGTCCGTCGAGAGTGATTCCCAGCTGTTCCAGCAGAGCTGGGGGCATCTCGGCCATGCTGTTGAGGGTCAATAGTCTAATCGCCGACACTTTTGCCGCCACATCTGCCAGTGCCTCGTCTGCGAGTGTGTTGGGCAGCATAAGCTCCTCGTTCAAAACCGCGACTGTCAACCGCCTCACTGCCGCCTGAAGCTCGTTGAAGTCTCCAAGGAAGGCATCTTGGGTCGTGTAGGTCATACCGAGGCGTTCTATCTCTTGGAGAGTCAGCGCCAGCAGTGCGCCTTGTGTCACCAGTAGGTCGTAAAGTTGGATACGGTTCTTCAGTTCCAATTCTAGAGCCGGGTCTACTTGTTCGGGCAGCAGGAACAACCCCGCTTCAACATTCGACTGGACGACCTGCGGGTCACGGGACAAGATGTCGTCAGCCATGACCAACTGATTTTCGGTGTCCTTGATTTCCAGCACGTTGATCTGGTCGGGTGAAAGCTTGTGCAGGGCCTTGACCAGCCACGGGTTATTCGCCATATTTTTCTCGCGGCGTTCAGTAAATTCTGCCAAGTCGGGGAGTTTGGAGGTGATGGTTGCGCTCCCGGTCTGCTTTTCACGCTCTTTTACGCGGCGCTCCAACTCGTCAAGGTCACGCAGTTCCTTGGGGAGTCGGTCGATCAGCCAGTAGCTTTCGTCGGCTGCTGGTGGTGGCGGCGGCATGTCTCCCGGCTGGGCAATTTGAATGACACTTGCCGAGCCTGCGCGGATGAAAAACCCGCGCCCAATCGGCAGTTCGGCATTTTGCAGGTCTCGGCGGAGGCGTGCTTGCATCCGTTGGGTCGCCATATCGCCGCTGCGTAGGACGAAACCATAGCGGAACTTGCTGACGACCACCCTCAGGTCGTAGTCCATCCGCATCATGTCATCACTGCCAGCGAGGATGACGTGCAGACCCTCGCGTCGATATTCCTTCGCCAACCGTGAGAGCTGTCTATCCTCGGCCTTGTCCTCCGAAAGCATTTCCGGCAGTTCATCAAAGTTATCGATGAACAGATAAATTTCAGGGCTTTCGGGCAGGTTCATGTTGGTGGATTTAGCGCGGTATTTCTCCCACGCTTCGTCAATCTGACGCAGGCGTTCAAGTTCCGCCTTGAAGCGTTCAAACTCACTTTTTGCTTTCTTAACGGCTGCCTCGGTGTCCCGGCGCTGCTGAACGACGGACTGTTTTGGTGCGCTATCTACGGTGCTGGTTGACTTCAGCGACTCCAGCACGGATGACTGCTGTTTATATTCGGCTTCGGCGTCCCGCTGTGAGCGCTTGATCAGCTTGATCTCCTCGCGGAGGATGTTTTCATACCGCTCTTGAGCAGCCTTGATGTCTTGCGGTGTCTTGGGGCCGCTGTACTCATACTTGGGGTGTTGGCTGTAACCCTTCCATTCCTCGTCCAAGATCAACCGTTCCTGAGGGTCGATCATGACGATGATGCGCGGCCTCTCGCTAGACTGCTTGATTAGGGAGGTTATCCACGTCCGCAGTAGGGTCGTGCGTCCGCTGAGGGGCGGGCCAAGTACCATGAAGTGAGGGGTAGGGGTGAGTGGAATGGCGAACGACTGAAGGTCATCGTCACGGATGCCGACCAACGCGCCGAGTGCGCTGTCATTGTCGCGGGCGGCCTTGAGGACATCGGCCTCCAGCGCGTAGTTCGGTTTGAGGATGCCGATTTCCTTGGGGAGCTGCTCACTGTCGCGCCGCTTGTGCTTGCTCCACCCTTGTTTGACCTGTTCGATGAACTGGCTGATGGCTCCGGGCAACCGGTCTTGTACGAGCTGGCTGAGTCGGTCATTGGGGACCTCCAACGAGAAGCGCTTGCTGCTTTGGCTCTCTGGGTCTTCCTCCAACCCGACGACGTAGGCCATGTCCTGTGCATCCAGCGAGACGGGTAGTGCGATCTGGAGTTCGAGCGGGTCACTGCTGATGGCACGGTCAACCGCGATCAGCCCCCGCCCAGCGATCTGTGGGACGACGAAGCCGCTGCGCCCGACGATGTTGAGGTATTCGGCGGCGTCGGTCATGTGGAGCGTGATCTTATCATTGAATTGATTGAAGAGCTTGTTCCCCATTGCACCGAAGTTCTCAGCAGAGGCCACGAAGTACACGCCGAGGCTGCGCCCCTGCCGCATCAGGTTGAGGATATCCTGTTGCTGGGGTTCGTAGTTCTCCTTGATTTCTGAGAAGTTCTCGATCACCACGACGATGAATGGTATTGTGACGGGTGGGTTAGTCTTGGCGCGCTCGCGCACAGTCTCGTCCAGCATCCGCAGCAGTCGGTTGAAGCGCTCCAGTACGTCCGGCTCGTCGGCAAAGATGATGTCCCCGACGTGGGGTAGTTCGCGCAAGCTAGCAAGATTACGCTTGCCGAAGTCGAGAATGTAGATGTGCAGGTGGGTGGGTGGGTAGTTGCTGGCTAGGCTGATGATAATAGATTGGAGGAAAGCGGTTTTGCCCCACCCGCCAGAGCCAAAGATCGCGACGTGTTTCTGCTTGCTAAAGTCGATCGTTAAGAGGCGCTGGTGGGCAGCGCGAGGGTTGTCGATCAGTCCGAGGTGAAGCTCTAGACCGCTAGCGTCCTTGTCCTTCCAAAGGTTGGATTTAGCCAACGATGGGAGCAGTATTAGCGGCGAACTGCCGCCCTGCCGCTTTATGAGCCGTTCCGCATCCTGTGGGATTAGCTTACTGGGTTTGAACAGCGAGATGGCCTTGGCGCGCTCCTGCTGTTCTCCTGTGGAAGCGTTGAGCTGCGCTTTGAGGTGTAAATCATCTCTGAGAGATAGGAAGATCGGGAGGGAGCTGGGCCACGGTTTTTCGGGTATGGCCTTGAGCTGCTCACGCACAGGGCGTTCCTCAGTGAATAAGTTTGCCATGACCTCAACCAGCTTGCCAGAAAGTTTGGTGGACCCTTGTTTATGCTTGGTGCCACTGGCGATGGGGGTCTTGAAACGTACTGCCTCCCTCTGCTTTTCGTTCGCACTTCCGTTGTCTGTTGTCGGGCTGGTTTTAAAGCGGATGGCTGGCTCTGGGGCGGTGCTGTCCTTGGGCGGGGCGATCACAGGCAGGGGAGTGTGGCTGACTTGTGGCTCAGGCTCCTGTGCGGGTTCGTAGTCACCGCCAGCGCGTGCCACTTGCATCACCTCTGGCGGGTTGTTGCCGATCTGGATATAGGCGCGTCCGTTGGCCCCGGTCGGCAGGTAGGCCGCATCCGAAGTGCGCAGCAGTTCGCGGCTGTCATCGGGGGTCTCGACGCGCAAGCAGATTTTGAACTTCATGTTGGCGCGCATCTGATCGGTAATCATCCCGGCGGGGCGCTGGGTCGCAAGGATAAGCGAGACGCCGATGGCGCGGCCTAAGCGCGTGATGCTGTCGAGCTGTGCCTTGTATTCGGGGTTGAGCGCGACCATCTCGGCGAACTCGTCGATGATGATGAAAAGGTGAGGGAATGGCTGCGGTAAGAGATCCTTGGGGAGCTTATCCTCCTCGTACATTCGCTGACGGCGTGCCTCACTCATTGGGTCGCCCTCAATGAACGGACGGTGGTAGTCCCGGCGGCGGTATTCTTGGATGTCCTTCACCTTGTAATCGGCAATGATTTTACTGCGCCGGTCCAGTTCAGCGCGGATCGCGTTGAACATGCGGTCCACGGCGTTCGCGCCGAGGTTGGTCACGATATCCACGCAGTGGGGAAGAGTAGTGAACTCCTCGAAGGCCGCGCCGCCCTTGAAGTCTACGAGAACAAAGTTGACGATGCTGGGGTCATAGCGGATGGCGAGACCCACAATCAACGTCAGCAGCAGTTCGGACTTACCGGAGCCAGTGGTGCCAGCAATCATCCCATGTACACCGTCGGCCTCGCCCTCAGCCGAGAAAGTCAGCTTGCGAACCTCGCCACCCACCTTCATCCCGATAGGGACGCTGGGCCACTCGGCGTTTTCAGGCTTGGTGCTGTCCTCCCAGCGCGCTTGGATGCTTAGGTCTTCGATATTCGCCACACGGTTGAGCTGAAGCAGGTCGATGGTGGCGGGCAGTGCAGCCGAGGCGCTCAGGGGCGCGCTGTAGCGGCTGATGGCGCTGGTGAACTGGTCGAAGGTCAGGCCGCGCACATCAGCATCGACCGCTCCGAGGTAGCGTCGGCTGTTGATGCCGGTTTCGCTGTAGCGCAGGAGTTCATCGTCTTCGCGCTTTTCCAGCTCGATCACACCCAGCACATCGCCGGGGATGAGGTGGTCCTCGGCCACGACGAAGAACACGGCAGCGCCCAACTGTTGGCCGCTCTGGAGGATGGTAATCACGGCCTCGTTGCTGACGATGAACTCGTGGAAGGTTCGTCCGCCCCTTAGGGTGTCAGGCCCCTTGAGCAGGTCGATGATGAGCAGAATGAAGGGGAGTGTAACACTCTCGGAGTCACGATCGTTGAGGCGCTGCTGACGTCCTTGCAGTTCGATCCGCAGGCTCTTGAAAAAGGCCGTTGTTTCATCGAATCCGGAGCTGTTTTCCTCGGCTTGCCACGCGAAGCACAACAGGGATTGCTCCTTGTCGGTACGGGTGTGCTGGAGCTGTCTGCACCAACGCCAGTCCTGCTTGGCCTCGCTTGTCCCGGCGATGTACAGCTTGGCGTCGCTGGGCGAGTGGAAGGCGGTGTATTGCATCACCATCCCCGACACAAACTCACGGATGTCTTTGTGTGGGTTTTCATCCTGCGCCTCGGATACCCCGAAGATGCCCACGGAATGGACGACGCGCTCCGGTTCAGTACCCTTGGGCGGTTCGTAGGTCGGCGGGCGAATGAGCAGCGTTAGGGGAGCGTCCTGCAAGAAGTGCGAGTCGGCGCTCAACCGCACGGCCTCCTCGCTCATGTCGGTACTTTCATCCTTGCTGTTGGCTTTGTACTCGTAGGTGAACAGCGAAGGGCGAATGCCGACCCCCAGCCGAAACATACCGAAATCGGAGTCGGTGCTGCGCCGCTCCCAAAGCCGCATCCCGTAGCGGCTGCCGCGCCCGCGTTCGACCATATCGCGGATCAGCGTCAGGTTGGGATAGTTGTAGTTGTAAAACTCACGCTGGATCAGGTGGGTGCGGCGCATGTCGTCACGCAGGTTGGCCAGTGTTTGGCGGTAGGCCTTGACCTGTTCTTCGTGCTTGCGCCGCGCCTCTGCCGACCGCCGCCAACTGATGTAGATGGTAAACACCATTGCGATGGTCATCGGCAGCATGACCAAGATGTTGCGCCCCTGACCGCCGAGGCTTAGGAGAAGGTAGCCGATGATGGTGGTGGCGGGCAGCAGCAGTTCGGCCATCGACTGTGATGCTTGATTGCTCTGGTCGGGCGCAGCAGGAATCTCTTCTTGGCCGATGGGAAGTGGTGGTTGGATACGCGGTGGGCGTTGGAATGCTGCTTTGAGTTGGGTGCTGTCACGGTGTCTGGGGCTGTCTGTCATTGGCTTCTTTGCCTCACTGCATCTGTCGCGGCCTGTCAATTTCAACTGTATATCAAAACATTATGCTAGTATTTGCTGACTTGTGGTTATAATGTGTCTGAACATTTGGGACTTAAGCGCTGGATTAAAACACATGGTTGTCAAAAACGCAACGAGCAAAGCCTTTCTAACTTTCTTGTTGCTGGCCTATACAGGTTACTTTTTCCCTTCAACCGAAACACATGCGCAGGCTTACGGCTCACAGTTGGTGTCGCATGTCGATATTGATGCACAGGACCATCTTCAGGTCGATGTGTACTTTAGTATTACCGACGCAAGCCGTTATCCAATCGGGGATGCCGACCTCGAGTCGGTCGAACTGACGGTGGAAAACCTCTCGCCCCAGCCCGGAAATGCCGTCCCGATTGTGCCAGACAGCCCGATCTATGTGCTGTTTGTTGCCGACATCAGCGGGAGTATGTCTACCGCCTACCAGCAGATGCTGGGGGTGGTAAGCCAGATCGCGCAGGGCGCGCCGGAGAACGGGCAGTATGCCCTCAGCAGTTTTGCCAGCACATGGCAGATGAATGTTGATTTCACCCCCGACGCCAGTCTGGTCGTCCAAGCCATGACCACCCTCAGCCCGCAGAACAATACCGATACCTGCTTCTTCAACGCCCTCAACAGCGCTGTCTCAACCGTCCAGCGGGTCGGGACTGCTGGTCGCCGGGCGGTGGTCGTTCTCAGCGACGGCATCGACCGGTTGCTAAGGTCATCGAGCGCACCGTGCAGCAGTTTGGGCGTAAGCGATGTGGTTCGGACGGCGCGAGGTGTCCCGGTGCATGTTGTCGGTATCGCTGGTGGAGAGGGCATCAACGAACAGGCACTGCGTGCCATTTCCGAGCAGACCAACGGGTCTTATATCCCTGATGTCTCGTCGGATGTGGGAACCCAGATGCAGGCGGTCATGGAGCGTCTGAGCTACCAGTGGTACGCGCAGTTTAAGGTCTATCCCCCGGCCAACGGCACGTACAACGCCGAGATGACCCCCATTTTCAGCAACCAAGCCCGTGGCGAACCGATCTCCCTGTTGATTTCGTCCACACGAGCCTACAGCCCACCGTTCCAAGTTTGCAGCGGTTTGCAAGCGGTCGTTTACAACGCTGAAACGGATACCATCTCCTACCGGCTGTGCGCTGACGGCCTTGACCGTGTAGGGACGTTGAGCTACAGCCTGATCGACCTCGACTCGAACACCGCACTGGTGGTCAATATGGCGATCCCCACCCCGTCTGACCCGATTGTGATCAACGCCCGCCAAGTTGGTCTAATTCCCGGCGGCGATTACCTGATCAGCCTAAGCGGGACGGACCGCTCTGGACGCCCGCTGTTCGAGCCGGGCGACGAGAGCGCAAACATCGAGTTCACGTACCGGCCCCCAACCGTGGCGCTTCAACCCGTAGAGATACAGGTCCCCAACTTTGTCCAGCAGGGCGACCAGTACTTACTGAACATGGTCATCCCCACCGGGCGCGAGCGGATCGCACGGGTCGAAATGCGACTGGTGGCGGAGGACGGGCAAACCTCGACCGTCGCCACCCTCTCACCAGAGCAACTCGATCAGCCCTTCGCCCTCAGCATGGAAGGTTTACAGGCCGATACCGGGTATGAGCTGGTTATCATCGCCCTTGATGCCCAATCTCTCACTCTCGCCCAGCACGTGCAGGCCTTTACGACCCCCAACATCAGACGCCCGTCTTTGGTCATTAATGCGATGCGTCAAGAAGGGATAGACGACCAACAGGTTTACCGGGTGACACTTACCACTGCTGATATGCCGCCGGAGGCCGTTTTACAGTACCAGCTCCGCAACCCAGAGCGCGAGAACGAGTCGCTTCCACCAGTGACCGTTGACCTGCCCGTGAGCGAGATCGTTATCCCCATCAGCGCGCTGGTGGGGGGCAATTATCAGCTCGTGCTGCAAGCCTTTGATGGCGACACCCTGATCTTCGCTTCAGAAGAGGGGGTTGGTCTAAACATCGTATTTTCACCGTGGTATCAGTTCGCTAACTTTTTTCGGTCGCCGATTGGGATTATCTTGCTGGTCGCCCTTATCGCTGGTTCGATCTTCGGTTACCGACAACTGAAGACGCGACCCAACCCCAAGTCTAAGCCTGGTGCGCCCCTGCCCAGCAGCCATATCAAGGCCGACACCTCGCGCATCAAGCCTGTTCGCCGGGCGGGGTCAGGGCAGCCGTTCCGCAAACCTACCGGCGACCCTGCCGAGGTCGTGGTCGTCAAGAGCAACACCTTCCCCGCTCGCCATACCTATATCATCAAGGGCGATAAGTGTACGGTGGGGCGGTTGGGGGGCAACGACCTGCGCTTCGGCGACGTCGACAACAGCGTCTCTGGCCGTCACCTGACCATCCAGCTTGATCGGCGGGCAAAAATCGCCACCTTCAGCGACAACAATTCCAGCTACGGAACCATCGTCAACGGCCAGAAGATTGATAGTAAAGTAAGTATCCCATTTAGTCGGGGCAAGGTTGAAGTGCTGCTGCCCGACCATGAGGGTGTCCAACTATCTGTTAAGCTGCCGAGACCATAACAGCCGTAACGCGCTGCGTAATTTATAGGTAAATAGTACTTGGCAGTATGTTTGTTACAGTTTGCAAACTTAATTGTCAAAACTATGTTTACCCGTTATAGTGAAAATAGTACGAAAAAAAAAGCTAGAATTCTCTAATCAGGCGTGAAGTAGGTACTGGAGGTGTTAAACCAATGGCAGCAGAGACAATCCAAGCCAATTACGAGGAGCTTGACCAAGCCAGCGGTAACCTGAGCCGAGAGGCTGAGGTGGTCGAGGGGATTCTGACCAAGATCATCAGTGCGAAGGACAACATGATGGCCCAGTCGGCAGGTACGTGGTCAGAGAAGTTTCAGGGTGAGATGAGCGGCACCATTATCCCGCGCATCAACCGTCTGATGGAAGCTCTGTCGACAGCATCATCGAGCATTAAGAATATCGTTAACGAAGTCCAAGAAGCTGAGGACCGTGCAGGCGGCTTGTTCCGCTCATAGGCGTGAGTTGAGCCACCGCACAGAGGAGTGTAACCCGGATGTTGATCAAATTTCCTTACGATGAAGCCCGTGATATGCGCATAGCTCTAGCTGCCGGGATCGACGACCTTGCCAAGACCAAGGCTCAGGTCTCCAAGATTGTGGCGACGATCGGCGAGGGCGCGCTAGTGGGGATGGGCGGCTCTGCGCTGGCCGACGCGCTGGGCAGTGTGCTGGTTCGCAAGATCGATGAGATCACCGACAAGCTCGAAGAGATGATCCGCGACCTCGAACAATCCGAGCAGCTGTTCCGCCAGAAAGACGGCGACACGGCTGGCGCCCAGGGCATGTAGCTATCGTTTTAGTGGCCTACTAAGGGCCGTGTTGATGAGGTGAGAAATATGGGAAGCTCATTGT